>CAZFWL010000039.1:0-11505 GCA_964522775.1 uncultured Halomicronema sp. | reverse complement strand
ACGCAGCCTCATCGAGCCACCGACAGGCTACATACTCGCGCACATTCGGCACTTTGCCACCCGAATTCAGCTTTTCTCTATGGGGACGAGCAAAACGCCTTCACTGTCGTGCAGCTCAAACGATCGCAAGTCCTTGAGATCTTCCTTAACATCAATGCCCGGCGTGGTTAGGGCCACTTGCCACTCGGCCATATCCAGCTGGAGCCAATCGCCGGGGTTCACGGTCATCGGCTCACCGCCCATGTGCGCCAGCATGACAACTTCACTGCCAGGGGCAACATCAGGATGAGGTTCGCTGCGGTAACCGTAAAAAATGGTGCGCTGGTCATCGCTAATGCGATTGAAGCGATCGCGGCCCGTCAGATTTTCTCGGAGCCAAGGGTGGCTAATCCGGAAGTGACGCAACTGCCAACTAAAGCGAGTCTGCTTACCATCCAAATTTTCTAAATAGCGGCCCACATTGCACATGTCATGGCCATCTTCCATAAAGGCCATGGCAAAGGCTTTCAGCTTGGGAACGTCTAGCGTCGCGAGAAACCGAGGCAGGTCATATTCTTCCTGCAACTCTTCGAGCGCTGGCACTACACAAGCGGTGTTCTCGTCACCATCTAGGCATTTTTGGCAAATCTGGGCGACCGCTTGCAGGTCATAATCGGTCTCAATCATGGCGTCCCGCAGGGCATAGGAAAAGTCGCGCAATTCCTCATACTCTTTGAATCCCAGAGCTTTCAACCGAGGAAAGGCGTCGGCATCGGTATACATTCCTGGCTCAATTTCCCAATCCAGAAAACCGACTTCCTCAGAGACAACCTTGACCCCATAGCGATCGTCAGTATTGCGGAAAAATCCCCAAGGCGTTTCCACCGTAGCGTTCAAAAAATCCATGGGCAAGCCGGGTGAAAAGCCGTGTACCCACAGCAATGTCCCCGGATTGTTGTAAGCCCGGTGCAGCACTTGGGGCAGCGTTTTTCCTAAATTCCAGTTGATCGCCGCATCGGGATCAATCTGATTGCCTCGGCGCACCGTGTCATGATTGCCGCAGCCCGTAATCCAGTGGTCGCCCTGAAAGATCACCTCACAAACCCGTCGCCATTTCCGATCCCAAAAGCCTTTCACCGTGGGCGTATTGTGGGCAAAGATCAACGGCCCCCATTGGAATGAACCAGGTTTCATGTCAACCAGCTCGCGATAGGTCGATTTTTCTTCCCACCCTTCCTCGGGCCAGGGGCGACCGTCTTCAAAAATGGTAAACATGAGGCGGCGATAGCCTTGAATGTCTTGAACGACATCACTCATGGCCAGCAGGTAGGCATCATCCTGTTCAACTCGACCGGATAGCGGGTTGAAGAATCGGAAATCCTGGCCCCCATCTACGCGAATGCCATCGGCTCCGGTATTGATTTTGCGTCGCTGCATTTCCAGCAAGATGGCGCGCACCTGCGGTAACTGGTGGTTCAAGTCTTGGCCGTACATATTAGGGCCCTTGAAGAACTGTTGAGTCAGCAGTTCAATGCCCTGATTGTCGGAGTGACCATACACCAGGTCATAAATGAGACCAATGGAGCCCCCCGCAAAGTTATGGAGTGCGGCGACAAAATCCACCATTTCATCCGGGCGCAAGCTGCCCAAAATGGAAGGATTCGTCGACGATGAGGCGACGATCGGCACGTCATAGCCCCAATTTTGGGTGTCGGGTTTGCGTAGAGTCACCGTGACCGTGCGCTCAGCGGCTTCATCAGTCGGCGCAACCTCGATCACCTGCGACTCGACTGCCAATTCGGTGTCAGTGTCGGTCTCCACCACGGTCATGTCAGTGGCGGCCTGATCTTCGGGTAGCGCTTTGGGACGGGAGGCGATCGCAAAACACTCGTGCTCTACATTGGTATCTTCACGGCGGTACTCAATCGTGGGCTCCACGGGTAAGAGCTGCACACTGTCGTAGCCACAGTAGACCTCTTCAGCAGGCGTCAAAGATTCCCCAGCGGCAATTTTGTCCGAAATGTGGTTGAAGGTGTGCGTTAAGCCCTCTAACGTGCCTTCGGGGGAAGCGGTTTTAACATGAATTTGCAGGATGTTGGTCGGCGTGGGCACCCGAGGAATTTCGGCATCGGGGATCCCTTTGGGGGCAGCCGTCCGCCGAAAATAGCTGAGGTCGGCCCGTCGCCGTTGTAAGCGTCGCATGTCATACACTTCAGCAGGCGCAAACACGCCATAAGGGGTGGAATACGGCAGGGGATCGCGAATGATATGCACCCGCTGTTCGGCATCGACATAACGCAGCCAATAAAACGAACCCGCCGTGTTGCGGTTGCCAGCTTTAACCCCAGCCACCACGGCCCAGAGAAATTCACCTTGCTGCTGGAGGGGCACCAAGTCCCGCTGAAATTCGATGACCTGTAGCGGGTCACGAAAGTCGAGGGGGGTTAACGGGGTGAAAATTTCTAGTTCCAGCGATCGCTCTGATTGGATGACATTCGCTGTTAACTCTGGTGTCCAAAAGCCAAATTCAGTCAGGCCATCCCGCCGATAGTGGGCGCCTAATCGCTTAGCCAGACGCTGTCCCCGCCCAAAATAGGTATCGTCAGACGCCATCACTGAGGCGGCCCACTGCAACAACGTTTGGGTTTCATCTTCGACGAGGCGCAGGGTAGAACTAGCAGGACTCTTGACTGGCACGGTATCGACTCTCTTAAGCGGTAGGTGAAGGTTTTCAGGTGCAGAGCAGCAGGATTAGCCGGATCAGCAACGCCCCAACATCATGGAACTGAGGTCACCGCAGCCGCCAAAATTGCGATCGCTCGAAGCTGGAGTCAGTATTCCCCAGAGCATCAAGGGGCATCACGGGCGCTTTGCTTTATATGAAGTCTGCATACCTGGCCCACAGGTTGAATAAATCGACTCAACACCATGGCGGCAGTAGCCTGCAACGAAACACCCCTCCTCTTAACAGGCTACTGCAATCCATGCGTTCTGTAAGACTTCCAGCAAATTCCTGGCGGGGTAGGGGCGACGCCTCCCATTGATGAATTCGGTCGTGAATAGCGCAATGAATTTGGACAGATGCATCTACAGGGGCAATCGCGTTTATATCAATTGATAGTCATCAACATCTATCGCGAGAGGGACGTAGAGATATTAAAGACATTCTTTGATAGATGAATATTATGCTGATGGACATTTTGTTCAGAGGGATACACAAAATTATTTGATGAACACGTTTGTTAATCCCGTTTGACATTGTCTGCACGTCCTTTAACAAATCGAAGCATGTCAGTTTGGCAACCATCAATGGCCCCATAATCGATATGTTGCTTGTTCCCTCACAGCAGGTGGCTGTCACAACGCTGTTTTTTATACCCAACGGATTCAGGAGACCCTGATATGAAATCTTCCCTTGTCATCCTTTATCACCGCGAACCCTACGATGAAGTGGTGGTTGACGGCAAGACTGTTTACCGCGACAAAAAAAGTCCGAATGGCATTGTGCCCACGCTCAAAACTTTTTTTGCCAACGCTGAAAGTGCGACCTGGATTGCTTGGAAACAGATGACGGCCAAGCAGCAGGCCAATTTTGAAGAGCGGGTAGTCATGGAAGGCGGGAAGGAAAGCAGCCAAGTTCGCCGCATTCCCCTATCGGCCCAACAAGTCAAAGATTTTTACTACATCACCGCTAAAGAAGCATTTTGGCCAATTTTGCACTCTTTCCCAGAGCATTTCACGTACGAAAGTTCTGACTGGGATAACTTCAAAGCCATCAACCAGCTCTTTGCCGACGCGGCTTGCGAAGATGCCGCTGACGACGCCCTGATCTGGATTCATGACTACAACCTGTGGCTGACGCCGTATTACATTCGGCAAAAAATGCCCAATGTGAAGATTGCCTTCTTCCACCACACCCCCTTTCCAGCAGCCGATGTATTCAATATCCTGCACTGGCGTGAGGCGATCGTGGATAGTCTGCTTTGCTGCGACCTGTGCGGATTCCACATTCCCCGCTATGTGGAGAACTTTGTCGGGGTAGCTCGCAGCCTGCGGGATGTGAAAACGGTGGAACGCGGCCCCGTGCGCGATGCCTTTACGCCCCATGGAGTGGCGTTGTCTGAACCAGATATGACAACGAAGTTGAGTTATCAAGGGCGCACCGTACATCTGGATGCATTTCCGGTGGGCACCCACCCGCAGTACATTGCCGACACGATTAATTCCGACAAAGTGCAAGCCAGCATCAAGCAGATTCGCGATGACATCGGCGATAACAAGCTCATCGTCTCGGCGGGTCGGGTGGACTACGTGAAGGGCGCGAAAGAAATGTTGCTCTGCTACGAGCGTCTACTAACCCGGCAACCCGAGCTACAAGGCAAGGTCAATTTGGTCATGACGGCGGTGAAGGCCGCCGCTGGGATGCGGGTGTATAAAACCGCTCAAAGCCAGATTGAACAAATGGTCGGTAAGATCAACGGTCGCTTTTCGAAGCTGAATTGGACGCCGATCTTGCTATTTACTGAGCCGGTGCCTTATCACGAGCTGATGGCGTTTTATGGGACGGCGGACATTGCCTGGATTCCTCCTTTGCGAGATGGCTTAAACCTGGTCGCCAAGGAATATATTGCGGCTCACCAAGGGCGCGATGGCGTCCTCATACTCTCGGAGTTCACTGGATCGGCGGTTGAGTTACCGGATGCGATTTTGACGAATCCCTATTCTGACAAGCATATGGATGAGTCGATTGATCAGGCATTGGCAATGAGTCCCGAAGAGCAGCAGGAGCGAATGCAGCGCTTACACAAAGTGGTGTTGCAGTACGACGTGAAAGAGTGGGCCAATCATATGTTTAGGGCAGCAAATGCCACAGCGTCGCCGGGGGAACCTGCGTTAGTGTAAAGGCAAGTTATGGAAGGTTACCCCTGATATGAGGTTGCGATCGCCTTTCCCGGAGCCATGGCATTGACCATTCGTCGGGATAGTGGGTGCGGGCGATCGCAAACCTCATACTCAGTCATTCAATGACCTTCAAGATCGGCTGCGCAGCTAGCGCCTGTAGCCATTTATTTGCAGCATTCAAGGAATTATATAAATGAGAGATCTCCAAGCCATTCAGCGACGAGACTATGATGTGGTCGTCATTGGGGGCGGCGTTAACGGCGCTGCTACGGCTCGTGATTCGGCCTTGCGAGGCTTATCCGTACTACTGATTGAAAAAAATGACTTTGCGGGGGGCACCACGAGTTGGTCCACTCGCCTAGTGCATGGCGGCTTACGCTACTTGGAATATTTTGAATTTAATCTGGTGCGCGAGTCCCTGCGCGAGCGCGAAATTTTACTGCGCACCGCGCCGCACTTGGTGCAGCCCATTCAAATGACGATTCCGATTTACGGCAGCGGTACCCGCAGTTATTGGGAAATTCAGGCGGGCATGTTGCTGTACGACGTGCTCAGCTACGACAAAACGCTGCCCAATCATCGGATGCTCACCAAGGCAAAAATGCAGCAGCTCTTTCGAGCGGTAGATCGCGACAACTTGAAGGGGGCAGCGCAGTATTACGACGGTCAGGCTGAACATGCCGAGCGGCTCTGTCTAGAGATGTTACTGGATGCCCAGTCGGCCGGGGCTGACGTACTCAACTACACCACTGTGACGGGCTTACAGCGCGATGGCGATCGCTTGACCGGACTCACGGCCCACGACCAGCTCGCTGACGCTGACTTCACCGTCAATTTACCCGACCATGCCGTCGTGGTTAATACCTCTGGCCCCTGGGTAGATCGCGTATTGGGCTTAGGCCGTCGCGATGGCGAAGCCGCTCCTATTAGTGACGATCGCAAAATCGGCGGCACTAAGGGTAGCCACATTATTGTCGATCACTTCCCTGGCGCACCGAACACGGCGCTCTATGTCGAAGCGAAGTCCGATGGTCGGCCTTTCTTCATCGTGCCTTGGTGCGGTCAATACCTGATCGGCACCACCGATTTGAAATACACCGGCGACCTTGACCGGGTTAAAGCGGATAACGACGAAGTCGATTACTTGATTAAGGAGACGAATCAAGTCGTTTCCACCGCTCGCTTGACCCGCGATGACGTGAAGTTTACCTATTCGGGGATCCGTCCTCTGCCCTATGTGGGGGATAAAAAAGCAGGCAGCATTACCCGGGCCCACATTCTGAACGACCACACCCAAGATGGCGTCAGTAATCTCGTCTCCCTGATTGGCGGCAAACTGACCACCCATCGCCAAGTCGGGGAAGAAATGACTGATTGGGCATTTAAAAAGATGGGTAAGCCAGTGCCGCCCTCGCCCACCCGTCAACGCCCGCTACCGGGCTGCATTTTGCCGGATGATGACCGGATTGAGACCGCCTATCAACGCTACCGCGATCGCCTCCAGACCGACACGTTGGAGTACGTGTTTAATGTCTATGGAGCGCGGGCGATGGACTTGTTGGCGCTCATTGACGACCAGCCCGATTTAGCAGCGCGGCTGATTCCCACTCATCCGCATATTCGCGCTGAAGTTGTCTTTGCGATGCAGTCAGAAATGGCTCACACGGTGCTTGACTTCACCCGCCGCCGCACCGTCCTGGCCATGAATGCGAACTACGGCTACGACGTCTTGGAGCCCATTTTAGATACGCTACGCCAGCACTGCGGCTGGGATGCGGCCAAATGTCAACAAGAAGCCGCCGCCTACAAGCAGTTCATGGAAGAAAACTGCATCCCTGATTTCGTGCTGGAGCAGGCGGTTGAGGAGCGATCGCTGCAAGCCGTTTAGCGACAACAGCCACGATTAGGACATATTGCCCGTTTGGATTTCAGGTTTGAGCCATTTGCCGGTTGGCCAGATTTTCGACCCGATATCTGCCTTCTCAAACCTGAAATTCACTTAGGTTTACTCCCTAAAACCAAGTATTTTGAAATTGATTCCGGCTCAGGTTGTCGGTTTCTGTTGACAGTCAACCTGTTTTTCACCTCCACACCCATCACTAAATCTATGGACGCGAATGTGACCTCTCCGATTTCTATCGATGCTGAACAGGCTCAAAAGCAATCAGCCGAGCTAACGATTTTAGGAGCTGGAGCCTGGGGCACCGCCTTAGCCTCATTGGTAGAAAAAAATGACCATACGGTTTGCTTATGGTCACGGCGTAGTGAAATGTCCTTAGCAGAGGCGGTCCAAGATGCTCATGTCATCTTGTCAGCAGTCTCGATGAAAGGGGTGCCCTCGGTGGCCAAGCAGCTCAAGGAGTTGAACATTCCTCCGGAAACGATTCTGGTGACGGCGACCAAAGGCTTAGATCCAGAAACGACTCGCACGCCATCACAGATTTTTCACGACACCCTTCCGGATACCCCGGTCGTGGGGTTATCGGGGCCGAATCTGTCTAAGGAAATTGATCGGGGGTTGCCTGCTGCGACTGTAGCGGCTAGTTTGCATCCCGAGGCAGCGGAAGCGGTGCAGTATCTGTTTTCCTCCGATACGTTCCGGGTTTACAGCAGTCCTGATCCTCTCGGGGCAGAACTGGGCGGCACCTTAAAAAACGTAATTGCGATCGCGGTCGGTATTTGTGAAGGGCTGGATCTGGGATCAAACGCGCGATCGGCCCTCATGACTCGTGCCTTGCCCGAAATGATTCGTATCGGCACCCACTTGGGCGGCCAGGCCGAGACCTTTGTGGGGTTGTCGGGACTGGGCGACATGCTCGCCACCTGCACCAGTGTTCTCAGTCGCAACTATCGCGTGGGAGCGGGTTTAGCCCAAGGTAAATCCCTTGAGCAAATTCTAGAAGAGTTGGGCAGTACCGCCGAGGGCGTCAACACCACCAACGTATTGGTACAAATTGCTAATCGAGAAGGCATTCCCGTACCCATTTCTCGACAGGTTTATCGCTTGTTAAACGGTAAAATCACCCCTCAAGAAGCCGTCGAAGCTTTGATGGAAAGAGACCTCAAGGCCGAAGCTTGTCTGCTGACTTAGCACTGCGCCAGATTCTCACATTCTCTCAGTAAGCAAAAGGAAACGAGGCATGGGAAGCTCGTAACGGAAAAGGTATCACTTAATATCCGTCATGTAGTCCTTGTGTCGTGTGCTGCCTGGTCTGATAGCGGTTCATTTTGGTACAGCCATTTGAGCGCATTCAGTCCCTCTGGGCTCCTGACTCCTCGCTAATAGACGGAACGAAACCGTTTGCCGTTCGTCCCCCAGTTAAGACGCGATCTGGGCCGAGTGCTTGCGACTGCGATCGTCGCTGGAGCAATCTTAGATTCGCGTCCTCCCTTAAGATAAAGGGCTGTGTGTGGTGTCGAGTAATTTGCAAGATGCGATTTTCATTCTCTGTAGTAGCGAGTCTGTTGGCAGTTTTAGCCAGTGTTGGCAGCGGTTCCGTGGCCGCGATCGCCACGCCATTGGCCATCATGGCTCCGCCTTTAGCGATCGCTCAAGCACTGGACAGTAAAGGAGAACTCAAGGACGATAGCATCACGCTGTTGCGGTTCGAGACTGATCACTATCTGGTGCGGGTGTATCGAGAAGAAGGGCTGACCTATCTCAACGTCTATAACAAAGAAACGGGTTACACCGATCAAAATGCCGTATTGGCCTATCTGGTCAGTCCAGAAAATAACGACGACCAATGGCGCACCTACGCTAATCAACAAGGCGATTTGGAATACCGCGCGATGATCAATCCTCAAGGAGAGACAGCGCTAGAAATCCGCTTAGCTGATGGGCCACCAGCTCAACCCGAATCCGGATTTAATGTCACTTACAGCTTTCCGCACATCTATTTAGATGCTGATTTAGAGACGACCCTCAACGAACTCGAAGCATCAGGTTGGGTGGTGGAATCGACATCAACAGACCAGGTGCAATTGACTCGCAATCAGCTCGCCCTTGACCTAAAATTTGACCCAGTGACCAAGGTTATCACCCAGACTCATCTGATCGATTTAACGTAGTGTCGGCCAGCAATCAGGGTGCTGAAACCAGCATGAGGACTACAGGATGCGAATAGGGTCGACACGAACGTTATCGACCATCGCCTAGCTGTCACTAGTCAAAAGAGAGGGATTTCTTGCAAAGAGTTGTCGTTAACCCGGCACAAATTCAGGCCAATCAGCTTACCCTAACAGCGGAGCAACGGCATTACTTACAGCGAGTGCTACGGCTACAATCAGGCGATCGCTTTTTGGCGCTGGATGGTCAGGGACACCTTTGGCAAGCCGTGTTGCAGCCAGATGATCGGTCGGCAAAGTTGACTGAGGTTGCGCCAGAGGGCAACACGCTCCCTTGCCCGCAAGCGCGAATCACCCTGGCGGCAGGTCTGCCGAAGCAGGGCTTTGATGATGTGGTGCGGCAAGTGACCGAGTTGGGGGTAGACGAGATTGTTCCGCTAATGAGCGATCGCACTTTGCCCCGCCCGAGTGCTAATAAGCTCCAGCGGTGGCGACGTATCGCTGCCGAAGCAGGGGAACAATGCGAACGCCTGACCGTCCCTGTCGTAAGAGAGCCCGTAGCCTGGTCCAGCTGGGTTGCCCAAGAGTCGCAGGATGTCCGATTAATTTGCGTTGCCCGACGGTCTGCCCCAGCTTTGCTGTCAGTAGGGCTAATGTCCCCTTTGCCCGCAGTCGAAGTTGCCATTGGACCCGAAGGCGGTTGGACGGAGTCGGAAGTAAATCAAGCTCTGGCACATGGTTATCAACCAGTGTCGTTGGGCAATTCCATCTTGCGTGCCGTTACCGCATCAGTTGTGGCGATCGGGGTACTCCAAGCTGGAATTGAATTCGCTACTATAAAACTACCAAGCGATACATCACTATGAACACTGTCAAAACGTTAGAAGCAAACGCAGAAAGCTGTCTCTCTGGTTTTCACGCCCTGTCGGATCCCCTGCGGATGAATGTGATTGAACGGCTAAGGACCCAGGAAATGTGCGTGTGTGACCTCTGCAATGAATTAGAGGTCAGCCAATCCAAGCTTTCCTTCCATTTGCGGGTGCTCAAAGATGCCGGGCTCGTCAAAGCTCGTCCTCAAGGTCGATGGACTTACTACAGCCTGGACCTGACGCATTTTACGGCCTTGGAACAGTACTTGGCTGATTATCGTCGCCATAGCCCAATTATTCCGACCCGTTTGTATGAAGGGGCGCAATAGTCATCGATGATGACCAGACCTTGGCTCACCTCATAACGGATCAACAGGCTGAGAGATTGGCATAAACTTGGTGCCATTGGAACCAGCAACTGGCGCTAACTTATGACAATCTCCCAACCTGGTTTAAATGAGGTGACGGCTGCACTGCACTTTGCTGCTGGCAAACATCGACAACAGCGCCGCAAAGATAGCGACCAAACCCCTTACATCAATCATCCCGTGGCGCTACTGAACATTCTTGTGAACGAAGCGCACGTTGACGATGTAGTGGTGCTGATCAGTGCCTTGCTGCACGACACGGTTGAAGATACCGATACTACCTTGGCTGAAATTGAGTCACAGTTTGGCAAAGAGGTCGCAACGGTAGTTGACCAAGTCACTGATGATAAGTCGTTACCCAAAGCCACTCGTAAACAGTTGCAGATTGACCATGCTGCGCAGGTGAGCGATCGCGCCAAACTGGTGAAACTCGCGGATAAAATCGCAAACGTTCGCGACATGGCGATCGCCCCACCCCCTGACTGGTCACCGGAGCGACAGCGAGAGTATTGTGACTGGGGCCAGCGCGTAGTCGATCAAATGCGGGGCACTCACGTAGTATTAGAGACTCTCTTTGATGAAGCGTACGCCGCTGCCACTGAGCCGCATTACGCCTAGGCGCATTCAACAACAGATAATTTCCAAGCTTCATCGCTTGGGTTTAAAGCGCGATCTCGATCTTTCTACCTAACGACAATGAGCCAGTGTTGACATACTTATCATTTCCCCAAAGAAATACTAAGGAATACTGCGAAGTATTGATGTCAGGAATGTCAGCTGGCGTTTAGACGGCGACTTGAGTGCAAGATAAAAACAAACGCTAGTCGCACTGGATCAATCAAGTGGTGAACCATCGGCAGCAATGATGACTCATCAAGTTGTTTAAAGCGCCAGCCATCGGCCCTATGAGTAGTGGTCCAAGCTGGCAAAATCGCGTAACGGCCATCGCATGGGGCAAAGAATACCAACGCCCCAAATGTTGAAGCTATTGATGCACTGTTAATGGGTATACCGCTGCGATCGCTACTAGTCATCCCATTCGTCATTCAAGTCATTGGCGTTACGTCGGTCATCGGCTATCTCTCATTTCGCAGCAGTCAAAAAGTCGTTGCCGAAGTCGCTACCCAGCAATTGAGCGAAACCGGCAGTTTAATTGCGCAAACCCTGGATCAATACTTACTGACCGCAACAGCCCAGAATCAAACGCATCTAGCCGCTTTGAAATCAGGGGCGATTAGTCTCGACGATTTGGACCAACTGCATCGCTATTTGACCCTAGAGCTGCTAGCAACTGAAAACGCCACAACTTTTTTACTGGG
>CAZFWL010000038.1:8622-11511 GCA_964522775.1 uncultured Halomicronema sp. | reverse complement strand
AAGACACGGACTTTTGTGGAGCCATTTTGATGGACGCAGCCAAGGGCTATTGCTATTAGGTTGGCCACGAGAGTGCAAGGTCAACGGGGTTCAGAGATCCGTGAACACCGTGTCATTTAGCCATTGTCAGACATCTTTCATATTGCAAAGATCTGGGTTCAGCTCTATTGCCTTAACAGCAACCGCTTGCAACCTTCTTGCGATCTCGGGCAGCGGCATCTCCTCTAGCGAGCTCATCGTCATACCAGTGAACGATGCGAATGAGCCCAAAGTGGTTGCAACGCGACCCGTTTTAGCCAAGGACATCTCTTCAAGACCAGTAGCATCAGCCTGTCTCGACTCAGTCAGTCTTGAGTGCGTTCAACTAAAACTTGCCCGGTCGCTGGGTCAAAGATGAGCAGCATATATTCATGCCCAGACCCTCGCAAATAATAGTCAGGCGTTGGGGGCAACACCCACCAATCCGGTGCCGAAAACTTACTTTCTAGCGGTTGCTCAGCAGGCTGCAAACCATGCCGCTCAGCGATCGCCTGCACCAGTTCAGGCGTGCCACCCTCAAACCGAAACCGTTCAACCGTATCGGTAAACGCCCCTCTTGCCTCGTAATGGCGGTGCGTAATCACAGGCGTGGATGCAGGCAATAGCATGACATAAGCTTCAACCAGTCGAGCCTGATGGGCCGACCGCCAAGCACCCACAAAACCAACGCCGCCAGCCGCGATACCGAGCAACAACCCTCCCGCGATCGCGGCTTTCATGATCGGCTTGCGTTTCGGCATAGAGAATCCGCAAATGTCCTCTAGTGATCTATTCGCTCAAGTGTGGGACTAGCCATTTTGCCCACACCCTGTTGCAGCTTGCCTGGATTAACAGGGAGTACCGCTCTTAAAATTCTGAGATATAGATGTCATAGGCATAGCCTCCGCCATCAAAGTCGCCAACCCAGAGAAAGTAAGTCCCGGCTGGCCATTCACCCGCAAACTCTGGCAACAACGTTCCGTTAGAGTCGTCAACGCAAATCGTCTCACCGGTTTCAATGTCTTCCATGAACAGAGTGACATCGCCAGGCGACTCCACCGATACCCGAAGATAGTCAAAATAATCATTGACGTACAGCACATGGTCTGGACTATCAGCAGTGTTAATGAAACCGCATCCCTCTACCTCATCGGGGCCCCCTGAGACACCGCTGCCCACCAGCGGATCAGGCGTAAACCCCGGTGAAACCTCAAAAGTCTCATATTGCGCTTGGGCCGCTGTTATCATCCCTAAGCTGACCACGCCAGTCACGAGTGTCGTGGCAGCAAACTTAAAAGCATTCATAGATTTATCCTGCAAAGAACATGAAATTGCAATACCGGAACCTTTAACCGTCCTAGCTAATATTAGTCACGTCAGACACTCTGAAAGTCATTAGTTCCAGCAGTTAGAAGGTGTACCCGGCAACATCACAAAACCGTGAAGCATGCAGTCTTAAATTGCCCAAGCGCGATCGCATAACCGTCAGAAATGCATAAATCGTGCCAATTCTTCACTCAGTCTCAGCCACCTGATGCCGTAGAGGTCAGGTCGATAGCTGACTCAATCGCACAACACTATTCACAACCCGCATTCTGTTTGATTCGTCCGCTTTTCATTCTCAGCGTCACGTTTCTAGCTACCGCTCAAGCCGTCACGTTACCAACACCACTGCTGGGGAAAGTGCGCGATTGATTCGTTTCTACTTCCGCATTCACGGCCCGCCGGTAGGTATCGACAATATGATTCGGCAAAATGTCGCCCCCTTGACTAATAAACGACCACTCCTCTCCTACATGCACAAACTCCGCCCGTAACTTCGTCGGTGGCATTGTGGGAATCGGATCTGCCAAGTTGGTAATACGAAACGTATTGGGTAAAATCTGCGCGTAATTATTCACAAATTCCGGGTTGCCCACCCGCGGACTCGCGTATACGTAAACCTGCAACTGAGGCTGCAATCGCGGCACTGCAAGGGCAATATCCAGCGCCAGAATAGTGGCTAACGCTGACCCCAGACTATGGCCCGAGACATAGCAAGGCTTGTTGGGATTGATTTCTTGTACCGCATCTACCGCCAAGGGATTGATGATGCCATCAGCAATGCGACGAAAGCCGGTGTGAATGCGGCCTAAAGACTCTCCAGTTTGCGGATTAATGTAGTCCTCTTGCACCGCATATACATTACCGATCCATTCAGCCGTGCGTTGGGTGCCACGAAACACCAAAATACTATCTTCATCCGACTCCAGCAAAAAGCCGAAAAACACATCAATTTTGCGTCCCACTTTGACGGCTGCCGTCACTCCAGTACGAATAACGTCTTCCGTTTGCGACAAATTGTCTTCTAAGGCCGTCGGGTCATTCAACAAAGTTGGATCGTCGATGACTTCCTGAGGCACTTGAATTTCGATGTTGTCATTAACCTGGCGTTCTTCACCTCGAAAGGAAGCGATGAGGCGGTACTTGTCTAAGCTGGAATCGTAGTCGAATAGCTGTTGTAAGTTACCGTCATACGTCGGGTCATTGCGACCAGTGATGTACTGCTGCGTCGCGAGGCGGCTGAGCAAGATCAACCGTTTCGACATTTCACGGTTGTACGGAATCGGCGGCGGGGGAAAAACAGCTGACGCTTGAATCGCCTGAAACTCTTCGACCATCTGGGTGTCGCCCGTGACCGCCGCTTGGATAATATCGTCAGGATCATAAAACTCCTGAGCATAGGTATCGATCAGCTCTTGCCTGGCTGTGGCTCGCTGTCGCCGCACAAACTCGGTGCCAACCGTTGCCGCCGTCCCCGCAGCGACTCCCCCTAACAAAAATTGGCGACGCTTAAATTTATCCATAACCTTCACTCCTTGGGGACTCAGC
>CAZFWL010000038.1:0-8612 GCA_964522775.1 uncultured Halomicronema sp. | reverse complement strand
TTTATCAGCAGTAATTAAGTTGGGAAACGCACGTTTCAGAGCGCTAAAGTCCGGTCGTTTGGGACTCGCATAAAACTGGTTGACTGCTTGCCCAGTCAGCCAAGTAGCCGTCGCAAATCCAGCCGCTTTAGCAAAGGCATCAGCATAGGGTATCAGAACCCCAAGGCCAATCATGATGCCCCATACCAAAAGCCCAGCAATCCCCGCCCAGATAACTCCAAAAGCACTACCGACCGTGACTAATGTTCCTTGCCCTCGGGGCTGTCCCCAGCGTCGACTAATATCCCAAGTCATTTTGAGAATCAGTGCGAGAACGATCACCAATTTAATTTCGAGCGTTCCACCCCCATTAAGCGGCACGAGACCGACGATCGCCGCCCCCATGGCGTAGTCAAAAATCATGCGGCGAATTTCGCCTTCTCGGCCAATGACCGCCGCCATCCCTGACAAAGCCGAATCAACAAAATTATCTGATGACGCATAGATGAGTGGTTGTTTTTCTATCGCCTTCGTGACCTCTGGTGACAAGCCAAAGGCGGTCTTCATGTCCCCAAGGACTTTTGCCTCTTGCGGATCAATCCCTTTGGAGCGAGCAATCGCAAATACTCCGCGATAGACTTGCTGCTGCAATTCTGGAGTCTGAATCTGACTCAGTTCTGGTGTAATATCCGTTGCCGCTGTTGCCAGTAGCTGCTCAGGGGTTATGTTAGGGGGCAACGGCTGAAACGTATTCATTGCCGCCAAAAACGCCTCAAATTCTAGCGGCGTAGGATCTCCATTGAGATTTGCCACACTCGCCAAGACCGACAAGCAAGCCGTTTTTTCCGCAACCGAATCACTCATAGCCCGCACACTAACACCGTCATGTTCAAATCATACGGCTTATGTTGAACCATCAACGCTGAAACAAACCTTGAGATCTGGCAATTAAACCAAGAGCGCTAGCCATTGGATGCCCCACGGCTAGCGCTTCTATAAAATCAGCAAATTTGATGAGCGATCGCGACTCTACGATCTACATCCCCATAATGTTGTAGCCCGAGTCCACATAGAGAATTTGCCCGGTCACACCGCTAGACAAATCGCTGCACAAAAAGGCTGCTGCTTTGCCCACTTCTTCCTGCGTGACCGTACGACGCAGAGGGGCCATTTCTTCAACATGGTGAATCATGTCTAGAATGCCGCCCACGGCAGAAGACGCCAAGGTCCGAATCGGGCCAGCTGAAATACCATTCACCCGAATATTACTCGTCCCCAATTCCGAAGCCAGGTAACGTACATTCATTTCTAGCGCGGCTTTGGCAATGCCCATCACGTTGTAGTTTGGAATCACCCTCGCCCCACCGAGGTAGGTCAACGTGACAATGCTGCCTCCCTCAGTCATCAAAGGCTTGGCCGCATTCGCTAGGCTCACTAAAGAATATGCACTGATATCCAGTGCCGTTTGAAACCCTTGGCGAGAGGTCGCACTAAAGTCCCCTGTCAAGTCATCACGGTTCGCAAATGCTAAGCAGTGAACCAAAATATCAATCTTGCCCCACTTGTCTTTCACCGCCTGAAAGGTTTCTGCCACTTGTGCATCGTCCTGCACATTACACGGCAAAAACAACGACGGGTTCAACGGCTCAACTAAATTTTTGACCTTGTTTTCCATCTTGCCTTTGGCATCTGGCAAGTAGGTAACCCCCAAGTCGGCTCCGGCTGCATGGAGCTGTTGTGCAATGCCCCAAGCAATGGAACGGTTGTTGGCGATGCCGGTAACGAGGGCGGTTTTTCCAGTGAGATCTAACATGACAAGTTCAATAAGAGCCATCTAGGAGACTACTCAAAACTGGGGACGCCTGGATAGTCCCTAACTCGAGTCGGCCGCGATCGCAGTCGATTTGTCGGTGACAGCCGACTCGGTGCAATCTCTCTGCTCAGCCCCGGTCTCGTCGACCTTTCTCGATCTATTACCTCGGGCATAGCCATTCCTTGGGGTAGCACATGAGGCAACTTGGTGAAGCATCCTGTCATCTGGAACCATATGCCCACACAAAAGGGGCTCTCAAATTTGAGAGCCCCCCAATAAAATCAAGCTGAGATGGACGCCACAGCGCCACTAGCACTCTGCCTAAGCCGTAACCCCAGCAGGTAAGTATCCCAGTTCTTCCAATTTGGCGATGACTTTATCAACGCTTTCGTCCAAACTCTCTTTGTGAGTTTCGCAGTTCACCTCAGGATTGGCTGGCGGCTCATAGGGGTCATCAATCCCTGTAAATTGTTTAATTTCACCGGCCCGGGCCTTTTTATAAAGACCCTTCACATCGCGCGATTCACAAACCTCCAGCGGGGCGCTGACGTAGACTTCCATAAAATCGCCGATCATGTCGCGGACTTCTTCGCGCACAGCTCGATAAGGCGAGATGGCCGATACCAGCACCACAACGCCATTACGCGTTAGCAAATGGGAGACAAAGCCAATGCGACGAATATTGATGTCGCGATCTTCTTTGCTAAAGCCGAGTCCTTTCGTCAAATTTGTCCGAACGATGTCGCCATCAAGCACTTCGAGCTTGCACTGGCGATCGCGCAAACGCTGCGCCAAAGCATCTGTAATTGTACTTTTGCCTGCTCCGCTTAACCCCGTCAACCAAACGGTTACGCCACGATGTTCCATACTGTCTTGCGTCTCCTAACTGTGATCGAATTAGTGACCTAACGCGCACCACCTAAATTTATTCTTCCCAGTATGCCCAGCTTCTCCTGACGAGCTTCATTGCGTTGCTTTAGAGCAGCAATCAGAGCACAACCAGACTCAAAGTTGTAGTGATGCTAAGCAACAATCTGGCCATTGGTCGAAATCTATTGATAGGCAGCTAACAAATCACATAATCTGGACGTTTTATAGGTGCTTCGCGCTAATTCACCATCATTATTAAAGGACAATACCACCTCGTTACCGAAGGGGATGCAGCAACAAGAGACCAGCAGCTTCTGAACCAGACCATCGGCACCACAAAACTTGCCTTACGTCAGGCCATCGCCGTTAGCGGACACCCACCGGTGATAAATTGAATTCGACCCTTGCATAGCCCCCATTAGCGATGAGAGTAACGCACCAAACGGCGACCGAATTAGTGATTCAGAGCTTTGTTAATCAGCAAAAACTCATCTTTCCCGGAGCCATGTTAGGGCTGGCAGTTGTCGGCCTAGGGCTCGCGGCCATCACCGGATTTCTCAACGGTGGGGTGGTATTTATCTGTCTACTGGTCGGCGGATTAGGCGCGTGGATGCTTTTGGATGAGTGGAAGTCAGAAACCCTAATCCTGGATCAAGCCAGCGATCAGATTCGCTGCGATCGCAAAACCCTTTTTGGTACGCAGCAATGGCAGCTGCCCCTATCAGCTTTACAGGATGTCAGCATCGTCAATTTCAAACGTCGCCATAAAAAATCTGACGGGAACCAGGGCACGCAGTGGTTTTACACCCTCAAATTTGTAGCTCAAGGGGCGGAACCCCAGACAATGCTCTACTCTCGGAATCGTGATAGTGTCGATGTCGCTTATCACACAATTAAAGCGTTTTGGGGCGCTGCGGCTAAACAGGCTCCAGGCACCCTGCATCGCCCCCGTGGCCGGGGGTTAGGGTTTGTGGTTTCACCCAACTATGAGCGGTGGCGCGAAACCATGTGGGCGATTGAACCTGCACAAGCTGGAGGATCTAGTGAAGAGCCCGATCGCGTCTATGGCGTACTGATGGATGTGGGGATGTTAGACACCTCGACCTCTGAGTTGTGGGCAATTTCGATGAGTGCGTTTCGCACAGGAGATGCCTCATTTTTTCCCACCCCGGGCAGTGGCGTTGTCGGCTTGGAGGCCAAGCCTGAGGTGGAAGAGGCTGCAGCCACTATTGTGGATCTGGCACAAACGTTACTCCCGAGTGCTTCAGCTTTAGACCAAGATGTCTTGCCCGACCAACCTGACTTAGTGCAGTTTGTCCTGCTAACACCAGGGGGGCCCTATGTTGTGGCCGACTACCTCAAGCCGTTATTGCAAAGCCGCAATCAACCCCTCGGCCAAATGCTGGGTCAGTTTAGCCTGATTCGTCAAGTTGCTGAGCAGCTGTTAGATCAACGCAAATAACCGGATCAACAACTGTCAAGAACAAACACAAAACTGAATCGGCGTTAGAGAAGATGAATTCTCCTAACGTAGCTGAAATGCTGATTAGCAAAGTTCAAAGCACTCATTCCAATGGTGTCTTGCCAATTTTGCTTGCTAGCAAGATGGCCACCCCTTCAAATATGGGCAGATTAGTAAGTTTAGGTGCTTCTAAACTTCAATATTCAGATTCTTGATCCCTTACTCTCCGTCATTCATTCCAAAGACTCAGCAATACTCATGGTTTGTATTGCTGCTGGAGGTTGCTCGACTTAGCACATAGCCAACCCACCACATCAATAGATGACGGAGTGGTTACCAAACTGGTTTAAGATTGCATTAAGTTTTGAAAAACAAATCACAGATTTTTCTCCGTAGATCGCAAGTTCAAGCGCCTATTATGGAAATTGGGTGTATTTTCAGGCACTTTGTGCTAGCACCCCTAGTGCGAAGCTGCTGTCTGCGTCATTTGTCTAGTCTTACTCGGAGCCACCATTCAATATGACTTTGCGATCGCCCTCTCCAGCGGATTCTCCTACTCCGCTTACTGCCGAGGTCTCTCGCCCCGACAAGCCTGAAGAGGCTTGCGGTGTGTTTGGGGTATATGCTCCGACCGAAGATATTGCCACACTAGCTTATTTTGGTCTATTCGCTCTTCAGCATCGAGGCCAAGAATCGGCCGGTATTGCCACCTTTGACCAAGGAGAAATTCATAGCTACAAGCATATGGGGTTGGTGTCGCAGGTATTTGATGACGGCACCCTCAAATCTTTGCCAGGACAATACGCCGTCGGCCATACACGATATTCCACCACGGGGTCTAGTCATTTAGCCAATGCCCAGCCAGCGATCGCACCCACCAAATTTGGCCACATTGCTTTGGCGCACAACGGCAACGTAGTCAACGCCGCTGAGCTGAAGGGTGAACTCCATGAAAGCGGCTATGACTTTGTCAGCACTGCTGACACCGAAATGATTGCCTATGCTATGGCTGAAGCTGTGGATGCTGGGCAAGGCTGGATTAACGGCGCTATTGCCGCCTTCAAGCGTTGCAAAGGTGCTTTCAGCCTCGTTATTGGAACCCCAGCCGGTATCATCGGCGCACGGGATCCCCACGGCATCCGCCCTCTGGTGTTGGGCGTATTGGGCGATGAACCCACTCAGGCTGGCGGCCCGGCCAATTACGTCTTATCGTCTGAAACCTGTGGCCTCGATATAATCGGTGCGCATTATGTGCGTGACATTCAGCCAGGCGAACTGGTCTGGATTACCGAATCAGGCATCACGTCGATGCAATGGGATAACGAAGCCGAGCGCAAACTTTGCGTCTTTGAGATGATCTATTTCTCGCGGCCCGATAGTGTCGTCAATGAAGAAACACTCTATACCTATCGCATGCGGTTGGGCGAAGAGCTCGCTCGCGAATCCCCCGCAGACGTGGATTTGATTATGGCAGTGCCAGATTCTGGCGTCCCTGCTGCGATCGGATTCTCTAAGGAGTCCCATGTTCCTTACGCTGAGGGACTGATCAAGAACCGATATGTGGGGCGGACCTTTATTCAGCCCACCCAATCCATGCGAGAAGTCGGCATTCGCATGAAGCTGAACCCCCTGAAGGACGTGTTGGAGGGGCAACGCGTTCTAATTGTCGACGATTCGATTGTACGAGGCACCACTAGCTACAAAATCGTCAAGGCCTTGCGAGAAGCAGGTGCCACCGAAGTCCACATGCGGATTTCATCGCCCCCCGTGACCCATCCCTGCTTCTTTGGCATTGATACGGACAATCAAGAACAGTTGATTGCCGCTAATTTGTCTGTTGAAGAAATTGCGGAAAAAATTGGGGTTGATTCTCTGGCCTACCTTAGCTGGGAGGGCATGCTTAAGACCACACATCAAGACCCCAACAGTTTTTGCTCTGCCTGCTTTACTGGTGACTATCCGGTCAATATTCCAGATCCTTATAAGCGATCGAAACTGAAGTTTGAAGCATCAGAACCTTCAACTCCTGCAGCTGTATAGCTATCCGGCGGACCTTCCAAAGTTCGTTAACTTGGCAACAACAACTGAGCCATATCAAGGAGCAAGAAGACCTTCATCTTCTCAGTTTCTTTTGTTCAGCAATTGAAGACCGCTTCATCGCTGTTTAAGATAAGGAATGATTAATTCCAGATTGTTGACCTGCTATGGCTAAGCCCAAACATACTCAAGCTCACCTCTCACGCACTGTTCCTAAAAACCAATCGGAATTTTTCAAGCAGCGGACTCGTGACTCCATGACTTACTACATGGGAGCCAAACTAATCGAAGTCGGTGTGAATCCGAAGAACACGATCTACCGCTGGAAAACCGAAATCAATGGTGGGAACGAAATTATTACCGTCAGCGCCTATTGGGGCGAAACGCGCGCAAAAATTGAGGCCGAAGAACAGGGCTTTAACACTTAACATTGCTTTCTCGAGCCTTACGCTGATATGACTTACCTGTAAACATCTGCTGTGATACTGACTCATGCGCGAGTACGCGCGTTTGCCAAGGCTGCCGCGATCGCAGGCTGGATCACTCTGGCCCTGCGCTTCTATTTATCCATCAGTACCAGTCTGGCCGATGGCAATAGTGTGGGTGCAGGCATCGTAACTTTCTTCAGCTACTTTACGGTGCTGACGAATATCCTGGTCACGCTAGCCCTAACTGCAGGCGGTTGGATATCGCGCCAATCTCACGCTCAAACATCAATCTTGCGCTTCTTTTCAAAACCGCATGTAGCTACCGCGATCGCGGTTTATGTCACTGTCGTTGCCGTGATTTACCACATACTGCTCAGCCACCTTTGGGACCCCCAAGGTTTGAGCAAAGCGCTCGATGTTATGCAGCATTCAGTTATGCCAGGCTTTTATCTACTGTACTGGTGGTGGGGCATACCAAAGCGATCGCTACAATGGCGCGGCGCCATCACCTGGCTATGCTATCCAATCAGCTATTCCATCTATACGCTCTTACTGGGTGCTATTCGAAACAAGTATCCTTATCCTTTCGCCGACGTTAATGCCTTGGGCTACGGACAAGTGATCAAAAACTCCATCAGCATTTATTTCTTTTTTACCTTGCTGTCTCTAGCTTTCATCGGTCTTGGACGCTTGCCACAGCCACGCTCTATCCAATCCTAGTTAGCTGAAACATGAATTTGCCCATTGCAGTAACGCGTGGATAACCACAAGGCATTCTTCTTCTTCGCCAATCATCTCCATCGTGAATAAAGTGGAGAAAACTGCTTCAGCTCTAGATGCCCCTTTTCAAAAACTGGGAGAGGGATTCAGAGTTAGCGCGATAGAGAATTACCCACCAACAGGGGGTATCGAGTTTCCGCAAACACCGTTTCACCTTAGAGCATATTAACCTCGAATTTGCACGGGCATAACCAAATAGGTCATCTGCATTTCGCCCAGTGGAATGAAAATTGAGGGGCTGGTGGCGGTATTGCACTGGAGCTGCACTTCATTAGTTCCCAGGGCTTTGAGGCCATCTAGCAGATAACGGACATTAAATGCAATGTCGAGGTCATCACCCGAAATTTGGGCCGAGACCACTTCACGGCCGCTGCCAACTTCCTGCGCTTCTACTGAAACCGCGACAGACTGTTGTGCCGCATCCAGAGACAGTTTCACAATGTTGTTTTTTTGGTCAGCCAAAACGGCAATTCGTTCTAGAGCATCCATCAGAAGCTTGCGATCGATCGTCACTTGCCGCTCAAACTGCTTTGGAATTAGCTGTCGGTAGTTGGGATATTGCCCTTCGAGTAGGCGTGTAGTGAGGCGCTGATCGCCTAGCTCAAAAATGACTTGCGTGCGATCAAACTTCAGCGCAATAGGTTCAGACGACGTGTAGGTTTGCAACATGCGCTCTAAATCGCGAAGCGCTTTTGCCGGTACTGTGACATCCATGCCGGCGTCAGTATCTGCCTTATCACTGGATTCATCGCTGGTTTGCACCACGGCCAGTCGGTGACCGTCGGTTGCAGCAAACTCTAAGGTTTCCGTTTCTGCCATCAGGTGAACACCGGTGAGCACCTGCTTACTCTCATCGGCGCTAGTCGCAAACAGAGAGCCCTTGAGCCCTTCCAGCAGCGCTTCGATGGAAAGTTCAGCGGCTTGACCATCTTCAATGACGGGCAAACTGGGATAGTCTTCAGCACTCAGCCCCCGCACTTCATATTCGCCGGAAGAACTGGTAATAGTCACCGCAGCATCTGCTTGGGTTTCCTGAATCACGATGTCTTCAGTGGGCAAGCGAGCAATAATGCTTTCAAACAGTTTGGCGGGCAACGTCAGTTCACCGGGTTCTTCAACTGTCGCTTTGAAAGAGGTTTGAATCCCCATCGTTTCATCAAAGCCGATTAGGGTTACCTGTTGGTTTTCTTCGTCCACTTTGATGAGGACGTTGCTAAGGACAGGTTTGCTCGGACGGGCAGGG
>CAZFWL010000037.1:4292-11589 GCA_964522775.1 uncultured Halomicronema sp. | reverse complement strand
CAAAATTCTTTCGGTCGTGCAGTCCCATGTTGATACTAACCTCAGCATTGAGGAGCTCTTGGCGCTGGCGGGATATGCGGCCAATACCGATGCCTACAACACCCAGATGTTGATGCTGCCGGGTGATTTCAGCAGCAGTAGCGAGTTCGAGTTGAGCTACTGGCTGCCGAATCTTGGGGAGATTGACACCATGGTGTCGGAATACTTTGGTTATGGCACCCGCCAGGTAGCGGCATCCGCCGATCCACAATCGCTGCGGATTGCCATACAAGACAGCACCGGCGACGCGATCGCGGTCGATAATCTCGTCCAGACCCTTTACGATAGCGGCTATTACAACGTTTACATTGAACAACCCTGGAATTCGGAACTGCCGTTCACCCGAGTCGTCGCCCAGAATGGCGATTTAGCCAGTGCGGAGACACTCCAACGCTTTTTGGGTGTGGGAGATGTCCGGGTTGAGAGCACCGGTATTCTCGATTCTGACATCACCATTCAAATTGGCCGCGATTGGCTGGATGAATACGGGACTAGCTCTAGCTTGTAGGCACTGATATGACGACGCCTCAGATCTTGCAGTGTCATGTGTGGCTGTTGGATAGTGATCCTCCTATCTGGCGCAGCTTTGAAGTTGGCGACCAAATCACGCTCGATGCCTTGCATGGCGTGTTGCAGCGGGTGATGGGCTGGGAATTTAGCTATCTGTATGACTTTAAGATCGGGGAAGAGCGTTATGCCTCCCCGTTCCCGACTCCCCTTGATGGTACCCTCGATGCCACGATGCCTTTGTTAGCGGGCTTGAAACTCGAAAAAGGCGCGAAATTTACTTACACCTATGACTTTGGCGATGGCTGGCGACATCAGATTACGATCGCCGACATTCTGCCTTGGCGTGACGATATACAGCTGCCTCGCTGCTTAGAAGGCGATCGCGCCTGTCCCCCCGAAGATTGTGGTGGCGTCTGGGGCTATGAAGGGTTGTTAGAGCGTTTAGCCGATCCAGAAGATCCCGACTACGAGGAACTGCTGGACTCGATTGGGATTGACTTTGACTCTGAACGATTTGACGTGGACGCGGCTAACGCGCGGTTGCAGTCTGCCTAAACCCGCACCGCTGCTTGGGAATACTGGAAAAATCAATAGATGACGACGATTGCTCGGCACGATTCATCATCGCTGCCAGAGAATTGCCTTGGTTGATCTATACATTCCTTTACAATCTTTTCGCAGAGAATAGATTGCATTCTCAGCTTGGCGAGCGCACGATCACGGTTTTGTTACTTCGGATGCAGTTTCCCGAAGTTTCGAAAGGCTATGATTCAAGAACTTTCGGGCAGTTGTCGCGCATAAAGAAAACCTTAAGAATCTTCTCTAATAAACCCCGCAAAGCCTCTCATAAATGTTACATTGGTTTACACAAGGGCGGCTGTAACGTAACGCTTCTCATGTTGGCCTCGTGCTAGTGAGCTGTTGCTGCCGGATGACCTTGCATAACGTCTGTGTCACTTATTCGCGCTGTTCTCATGAAAACAACCCAAAGTACTGATCTGGTGCGGACCTATTTGAAAGAAATTGGTCGGGTGCCTCTCCTGACTCATGAAGAGGAGATCGTTCTGGGAAAGCAGGTGCAGCAGTTGACGGCACTGGAAAAGATTAAAGATGCTCTAGCTGATGAGTTAGAGCATGAGCCGACTGCCCCTGAGTGGGCGGCGGCAGCTGAGGTGACAGTTGATGAACTCCAAACTTTAGTGAAAATTGGTAGCCAGGCCAAACGCAAAATGGTTGAGGCTAATTTGCGGCTGGTTGTATCTGTTGCCAAAAAGTACATCAAGCGAAATGTCGATTTGCTTGACCTGATTCAGGAAGGCACCATTGGGATGCAGCGGGGCGTTGAAAAGTTTGATCCGACGAAGGGTTATCGCTTTTCTACTTATGCTTACTGGTGGATTCGACAGGCTATTACGCGGGCGATCGCAGAAAAAAGCCGCACGATTCGCTTGCCTATCCACATCACGGAAAAGCTCAACAAAATCAAGAAAGTCCAGCGTCAGCTATCGCAGCAGCATGGAAGGGCGGCAACGGTGTCGGAGATTGCGGACGCCCTAGAGCTTTCCCCGCAACAAGTGCGTGATTACTTGGAAAAGTCTCGTCAGCCGCTTTCACTTGATTTGCGAGTCGGCGATAACCAAGATACTGAGCTCAGCGAGTTGCTAGAGGACGACGGTATCTCTCCTGAAGAGTTTGCGACTCAATCTTCTCTGAAAAGTGACCTTGACCGCCTCATGGTGGATTTGACCCCACAGCAACGCCAAGTACTTACTCTGCGCTTTGGTCTTACTGACGGTAAAACCATGACCTTGGCCAAGATTGGCGAAATTTTGAGTGTATCCCGCGAGCGAGTGCGTCAGATTGAGCGAGAGGCACTGTCTTCTCTTCGCAAGCGCCGGGGTGACGTCCGCGAGTACCTGGCTAGTTAGGTTATTCACCATTTCCAGCCACGAGTGCAAACCATGAGTCAACCGTAAGAAGCCTGTTTGGGATAGCCTAAGCAGACTTCTTACGGCTTGGGTGTTGACTCCAACTTTTGTGCTAACTCAGCTTTTATACGGTTCAAAATAGACGTTTCATCGAGATTGTCGAGGATGCGGGTGACGACAGGTTTAGGCCCTTCTGGTCCCCATGTCGCCCCATTCGCCAAGTACTGTTTAGTGACTAAGCCAATGCCGTAGGTGGCGACCCCGACGACGGCGGCTTGGGTCATGGCTACAGTGGTGTACGGTGCGAGGGAAAGTCCGCCTGTGGCCGGAGCGCTGACGCCAAGCAATCCTTTTAGGGAGCTGAGCCCCAGGGTTACCATCAACTCGCTTGCCGAGAGCCCGCCCAGCTCTAGAGCGATATTGCGCAATAGTTTGACTGCACCCGCCTGGGTCATCGGCAGACCGTACAGGCGCGAGAGGGTCACGATCATTGCCACATCAACGATCGCGCCTGTCAGCACATCCAATACCGTAACGGGATTGACGGCGACCGCGATCGCTTTTGTCATTACGCTGCGCCAGATGATTTCATTGGCCGTTTGTTCGCGAATGGCCAGCTTCTTTTGCACAATGCTTTCGTTCAGTTCATCGGCATAAAGCAGCGTGTTCAATGCAATTAACGCTAATCCCTCTTGCTGTAGAACCTCTAAGATCCTGAGTCTGAGGGTTTCGACATCTGGCTCTCCCCGCTGCAAAGTCGGACGCAGTCGGCCATCGGCCTGGGGCTTAGCCACCGCCACTAAAGGAGCCGCTGAAGCCATCACAATTTCATCTGGAGAAATCAGCTCTCGCAACCGTTCATCCACTAAGGCGGTGTAAATCGCCTGGCGGTCAACGGCGGGAAACTGATCGATTTTGTTAAAGACCAACAGGATGGGTTTGCTGGCTTCGCGCAGTTGAGCCAAGGCCTCGAACTCGACGCGAGTAATGTCTCCGGCAATGACAAATAAAATCAGGTCGGCGGTGTTTGCCAATTGGCGGGCTAAGCGCTCCCGCTCATCACCAGCCACTTCATCCAGCCCCGGAGTGTCAATCAACTCAATGCGTGACTGACCAATTCCCTGGAGCGTCGCTTTATTGATGGTGGTGCGATCGCCCAAAGGCTCAGTGCTCACCTGCCACTCAGTTGCCTGAATCGTCTGCGTTACGCCATGGGTCGGACCCGTCGCGAAAATTGCCTCCCCTGCCAGTGCATTTAGCAACGACGATTTACCGCGCCCCACTAGGCCAAAAACAGCAATCTGCACCACCGCTTGATCAAGCTTTTGCATTAGCCCGGTTAGCGTTTGTACTTCTCGTTCCAGCCCTGCTGCCTCGCGAGGCGTGAGCTGCAGTCGCTCGAAGATAGATTGCAACGCGCCCTTAGCCTGGTCATAGGTCAATGCCGATTGCAGATCTTCAAACTCGACAATGACTGCATCCAGTTCATCAGCCAAATTATGGTCATCGGGAACATCAGTCATTTTGGGGGAAGACATACAGACAAGTGCGTTTTTCCAAGATACTGTGATACAAAAATCACATTAACGGCGGTTAACCGCCGATCAGGGCGGCCCATCAGTGCGAAAATAGACCTAGGAACGATTAATCTGTGGTGATGGAATTTCAGACAACCGCTCAAGAAGCCTGCTATAAGCGTATTGGCCCCTGGATGCACCATTTATTTGGCGGCAGCGTCGTCCTCTTTGATGACGAACCGCTATTTGTGATTAATTTTGGCTCAGCGGTCGCGTCTACCCGCGTCATTCCTTGGGAAGAAAACGACGCTTTGATTACCACTCGGTCCTATGTCGTGACTGATATCCAGGTCACTCCTGAGCTCTCTTATTATCTGCTACGAGAAAATAACGGCATTCGCTTTGGTCGTTTTGCCCTTGATTCAGAAAATGACATCGTCTTTGAACATAGTTTGGTGGGCTCGACCTGTGACCAAATTGAACTTCAATACTCGGTGACGACGGTCGTACGCTTGGCTGATAATTATGACGATGAAATTGTGGCGCGTTGGGGTGGCAAGCGAGCCCTAGATCGCTGGTCGTCTTGGTAAATGTGACAGAAAAATAATTGTAAATCCCGTGCTCGCTATTAAAGTCTTCGGCAAAATTAACAGCAAGTTGGTTTACAACCATACATATAATTAGCGCAACCTAACTGGGGAGTGAATCTTCATGCTGAGACGCAGTCGTAAATTTGGGTGGCCAGGCTTGAGCGCCATCTTGGTAGGCTTGGCGCTGTTTTTGTTGTTTCCGAGATCGCCCCATCCCCAGGCAATTCAAACCGTCTCTGGGTTGCCAGAATTAGCGGAGTCTACCGTGGTCGCGATGGTGCCCACGTCCCTGGATAATGCTGATAGTCCGCTCGACTTTGTCCCGGCGGAGACCAGGCTGGCCCAAACTGCCCCCAACTATCAGCCGCGCCAGGAGATTCGGCTAGCGGATCCTTCTAACTATGGCGATCGCTACAGTACGGACGCCTACGGTCGACCCATTCGTAACCAGTTCATTGCCGTGATGCACGAAACGGTGGGTTCAGCCCAAAGTGCGATCAACCTGTTTCAGACCTATCATCCCAATGACAATGATCAGGTTAGTTATCACACCCTGATTGGCCGTGACGGCACCATTTACTACATTGTGCCGCCCGAAAATCGTGCCTATGGAGCCGGTAATTCTGTTTTTAATGGTCCGAATGGGCCGGAAACGGTGAGCACCAACCCCGCTTTTCCGTCGTCAGTCAATAACTTTGCTTATCATGTCTCACTAGAAACCCCCAGCGACGGTCGCGGCAATGGCCCGACCCATAGCGGCTATACCGCTGCACAATACGAATCTTTGGCCTGGCTAATAGCCCAGAGCAGTATTCCTGACAGCCGCATTACGACGCACAAAGCCGTTGATCAGTCTGGCAGCCGTCAAGATCCTCGCTCATTTGATTACAATCGCTTTTTTACTTTGCTACGCCGCTATCCCAATCGTGCCGGTTAATCTAGGTGAGGCTGGGAAAGTCTGCTTCTAAATTCAAGACACTTGATTAACGAGGTGGTTCAAGAGTCTGGATTGGTTACGGTGGCGGGACTGTCAGCTGTGGCGGCGCTGCCTTTGAGCCAACTACCGATTAGGTCTGGCAAAGATTCACCTAGGTTTGGATGGGGCATGTAAGCCGTCAGCATAAAGACACCGACGAACAGCACGGCTAGTCGCCAGGGGCGAACTTGATTTGCGGGCATGTTGATTCCTCAGAAAAGGGGGGATTGAGTGGCTTGTCCCTGTAAGACTCGTGCTGATCAAAAGTTTATCAATCTTTCTATAAATCGCACTCAGAGGCCAATATTGCTGGAACGCAGGCGATAGGCGTAATTTGAGCAGACAGATTTTGAAGTGGTTACGGCCTCGGCGGTCAACCACTATGCAGGCCACAAAAAAGGAAGCCATTACGCGGCTTCCTTTGCTCTTGAAATAATCTCAGATGTTCATGCTTAGTAAGCAGGACGAGCATCCGGTCCGGCAGAGCTACGAGCTCGTTCCTTGGCTTTCGCAGCGCTTTTCTTCAAGGCGTCTAATCGCTTGATAAACTGGTCGCGCTTGCGCTTTTTCGGCGTTTGTTCAATCAAAGTTTTGAGGGCGCTGCCCAGACTTTTATAAGCATTGGGCAGAGTGTAGCCAAATCGAGTCGCGATCGCGATCGCTCGCTCGTCCGCATCAATGGCTTCTTCCACAGCTTTGATTGGATTGTTCCGCTTATATAAGCGCCAGCCCGAAAAACTACACAGTGCTAGGGCCAGCATGAGCAACAAGCCATCTTGTACCCACAGCTCACCGATGGCACCACCGAGACCAATTGCTAGCGCGGCCATTTCCCAACCGTCGCGGGGAATGGTGTCATTTTGCACATGACCAACCTGATGCCAGAACAGCAAATTCCTCTGATCAAGGGCGAAGTTTTCCCACTTGGCCAAATCGATTTGAATCTCGACCTGGTCCTTGCCGAGTTCTTCACTGGTAATCAACGGTGGTGATACATCGGTGGCCGCTTCTACGGTGACCCAACTTTGCAGCTCTGGCGGCAATAGGCTGCGTAGGCGGCGTAACTCTCCCATATCGGCTCTAGCAGTGGATGTTGCGTAGGAAGTCATGAAAACTTGGTGGATAAAACAATCACCTCAGTTTCGTGTGACCCGATAGATCATCCGTCCGAGGCGGTAGTGCTTACTATCCTAGCCAAAAATCGTAAATTACATGGGTATATTACCGAACTATCTGATGGTCGGTAATCGGCTAAGTCACTGGACTGCAGTTGCAAAGGGTGCCGATGCGCGCCATCGACAGGCCGTTTCGCCACGTTCTTGCAGTTTAGCGATCGCCCCTTGCAGGAGGGTTTCTCCCTCAGCGACTGATTCAATGCGACAAAGAGACTCCCGTAGGTCGGCGGCCCCGGCAAAGCCCTTAACGTACCAAGTCATATGTTTGCGTGCCTGACAAATGCCGCGGTAGCCTTTGTAATCGGCAATTAGTCGGAGGTGCTCTTGGGCGCACAGTAAGCGATCGATGGTTGTCGGGGCGGGGAGGCGATCTCCCGTTTTGAGAAAGTAGTCGATGTCTCCGACCAGAAATGGATAGCCTAAGGTGCCGCGAGAACACATCACTCCATCTGCGTGGGTCATTTCTAAGCACCGCACGGCTGCCTCCACCGAGTCGATATCGCCGTTAGCAATCACGGGAATCGATAGCGCTTGTTTCACCCGACCAATCCACTCCCACCGG
>CAZFWL010000037.1:0-4282 GCA_964522775.1 uncultured Halomicronema sp. | reverse complement strand
ACGACAGCCCACCGCGCGGTGCCAGTATAGCCCTGCGATCGAGTGCGGCAATGCAGGGTCAGGATATCAATGCCGACATCTTCTAACCGACGGGCAAACTCGATGGCATTAATGTGCTCGTCATCCCACCCAATCCTCGTCTTAACGGATACGGGCACGTCCACCGCTTCTACCACCGTACGGGTGATTTCGACCGCCATGTCAGGATCTTTAAGCAGGGAAGAACCGCCTCCTTTGCGAGTGATTTTGTTGACTGGGCAACCCATATTTATGTCGATGGTATCGGCGCCTTCGGCCACCGCTTTGCGAGCGGCATCGGCTAAAAAGTCAGGGCGACAGTCGAATAATTGAATGCTGATCGGGTGCTCACCTGGATCGACTTCCATAATTTTGGGCAAGGTATCCACATGGCAAATGCTAGGCGCATGCACCATTTCGGTATACATCATGGAGGTGGGAGCGTAGCGCCGCACGAGTTGCCGAAACACTTTGTCAGTCACACCCGAGAGTGGCGACTGCAAGACCCGGCTATTGACAGCAATCGCGCCAATGTATAATGGTGTTGCCAACTTTTGCTGAAGGTTCACAGAGAGCGCAGTCATGTTCCATCGGGCCGCTGGTGCTTTTCCAGTATGACAGCTGCGATCGCTATAGGGGACGCTTTCGACTGAGCAACCAGTAGCTCTCCATATTGCCCTTGCCTTTCACGAAGACGGTGCCGCGAGCCTCTAAATGATAGAGATGATGTAGCCGCTCATAAATTTCTGAGGTGACTTGAATCTTACCCGGGACGCCGGTACTTTCCATGCGACTAGCGAGATTGACGGTGTCGCCCCACAGGTCATAAGCAAACTTGCGCACCCCAATCACACCAGCAATGACCGGGCCAGTACTAATGCCAATACGCAGCTGAAACGGCTGCCCATCAGGTCGATGAAACTGTTGAATCACTGTTTGCATCTCTAAGGCCATGGAGGCTACTGCATCCATATGATCGGCGCGGGGGGTAGGTAAGCCCGCTGCTGCCATATAAGCATCACCGATGGTCTTAATCTTCTCTAACCCATATTTTTCTGCTAAGCGGTCAAAGGCCGAAAAGACTTCGTTCAGCAGATTCACTAGTTTGTGCGCTTCCATCTGCCCAGAGGCCGCAGTGAACTGAACGAGATCCGCAAACAGTACCGTGACCGAATCGTAGCTTTCGGCGATCGACTTGGGCCCCATCTTCAGGCGATTGGCAATTTGATAAGGCAAGATGTTGCCTAATAAGCGGTCGGCCTGCTGGCGCTGTTGCCGCAGTTCCATTTCCATCTGCCGCCGTTCAGTAATGTCGTGGACGATGCCTTCGTAATACTGGAAGTGGCCTTACTCGTCGTACACTTTGCGGATCGTTTCGCTGATCCAAATCTTGCTGCCGTCTCGACGATAAACCTCTGATTCTGAACCTTCAATTTGGTTAAACTGCTCGAGATAAACGACTAGCTCGGCGCGCCGTTGAGGCTGCACATACAGTTCTTTTCCGACGTCAGTGACGCCTTGCATTAAATCATTAGGCGAAGTGTAGCCGTAGATTTTGGCCAGGGCGGGATTGACGCTGATGTATTGCCCTTCACGGCTCGTTTGAAAAATGCCCTCTGTCGCGTTTTCAAAAATACGACGGTATTTGGTTTCGGCTTGTTGGTGGGCTTCTTCAGCTTGTTTGCGATCGCGCACTTCGGCCAGCAGCAGTTGGTTTTGTTGGCTGAGTTGTTGACCTTGACGGAAGTCGCTGAGGCGGGCTTGTATACGTGCCATCACTTCTTCTGCCAGAAGCGGCTGACTCAGATAATCTTGCGCTCCGGCTTCAAAGGCTGCGGCAACGTGTTGTGGGTCGCGATCGCCCACAACAATAATTGGAATGCCGCGACTCCAGCGTTGAGCTTTCAATTGCTGACGAAGGGTGTAGCCTACCTCGTTGAAAAAATTGGCCTCAATTAATATGAGCCCGATTTCTTGCTGTTTTAATGCATCCGGTGCGATGACTACGTCTTGACATGTTTCTAAGCGATAGTGGTCATCTAATATTTGTTGCAGGGTCGTTTTGGTGTGATGGTCACGATACATCAGCAGCAGACCTTCTTGGCCTACCGGACAAAAGTCACCCCTAATGTCAGAAAACTCTGCCTGCTGGTTCAAGATTGTCCTATCCCTGGAAATCTACCTAGTGCTCTAACGCTCGCAACAAAATCGATGATGAAATGCGGCCCTTCGATCGCAGCCATGATGAATGGTGACCAGTAGTCATATGATGCCCTGAACAGGGAGAAATTCATTGAGCGCTAGCGTACAAATCTTGAACACAGTTGAAAGCCTTGGCGAATAGACCACCCATAAGCTAAGTAAAGATATCTGCTTATGTTTTCTCTACAGGCAGTGAATGGGGCGCTCAGGATAGGGCGATCGCCGATCAGAGGAATCTGATGACGCTCTGCACCTGACGGCAGAAGAGCAATCACACGGCCTTTAGCCTATCTACTATTTGAACCAATATTTGAACCAAAAATATGGACTTTTCAGACCTTTCTTTTTGAATGACCTGTCAGGGGGTAGGTTACAATTCTGAAAGTCGGTCTATTAAAATACTCTGCAAATCATGACACCCTCTCTTACCAATTTTTTGTTGAGCCTACTTGCTGGAGGCCTCATCGTGGTCATTCCGGCTACTGTCTTCTTGATCTTTGTTAGTCAAGGAGACAAAATTCAGCGCCAGTGATTCAGTTTTGCACTGAATGCTGGTCCGGTAATCGATCAAAGCAGAGAGCATTCCAGCGTTTGGATGCTCTTTTTATTTGGTTGTATAGGCTGTTCACGGTATCGATGCCTGTGCCGCTGTCGCTTGGGCTCAGCTACGTAATCCACGGACGTCAATTCACAAACGCCATGACGGAGGGTGATCGTGCAAAAACCGCTTTCTCCGTTTCAGCCGTCTCAGGCCTGCTTGAAAACTGGCTGAAACAGTCCACATTCATCGACTCAAAAGAATTTTTGAAAGCTCTTTAAAGTCCGTTAGCATGTGACAAGCATCATGTACATGCGGCAACCGCTAGAATAACTCTGCTACTTCTGGCTAGTGACCTTGAGAAAGTGGTTGGCTACTTATCTATAAGCCGTCCCTGAAAGAAATCGATCAAGGTTGTTAATGCCGCGTCTTCATCCTGAGAGGAATCCTCTGTGAATTTCGGTACACCAGTTCCCCTTCTCATCGGTATTGTCCTCATTCTTGGCGGTGTCGCCCTGTTTTTTGTGGATAGGCTTAAGCCCGGTTATGGCCGAGATTCTGACAAGGTCTATGCAATTCTCTGGTTGATTTCTGGGGTCTTTTTGCTAGGACACCTCAATATGGAGTTGCTGGCTTCCTTTCAGCAATTGCTTATGGCGGGCATGTTGATTACTGTCACAATCCAGAACGTTTATGCACGTACACCTAGAGAAGATCGCTACGCTGCACAACCCGGTATGGGGGGGCGTGATGACTACTATCGACCGAGTCGTCCTCAACCGGATTATCGCAGCAGTAGCCCTCGGATGAATGTGAGAGCTGAGTTGGATAATGAGGGACCTTATCGGCCTCGGTTTCCCGAAGATCGTCGCATGATTGGGGGACGAGATGAGCCGTCGAGACGCTCAGGCTATTACGACGATGGCTATGGCGATCGCTACGGTGCCAGTCAAAGCGGTTATGGTGATCGGCCAATGCCGCCGAATGACCGTCCCGTTGAGCGCTTGAATCCGAGTGGTGATCGTATTCGTCGTCGTTCCAAGCCGAGCGCTGGTCGATATGACATTCCACCTGAGCGGGGTTGGGATGAATCAAATAGCGGCTATGCCGCTAATTCTGGCGGCTATTCTGCTAACGGTGGCAGCTATAGCGGTGATAGTTATTCTGGCAACGCTGGGTCAGGGTATTCGGCTGCTAGCGAAGATAACTATGTGGGCTCGGGTGGCTACAGCAGCCATGCTGCTGCCGATTCTGGTGAACCTGCTGGTGGCAACAATGCTGGAGATGATAGCTATGTTGACTATCGCCCAGTTAATAACTACCCCAAAGACGATGCTGGGCAGCCCCCTGCTGACTACGGCAGCCGTCCATACTAGGTTGATGGGATCTCTAGTAATTGCTGCATATTGAAGTTTCAAAATAAAATCGCGTTGCTGAGAAATCCTCTAGCAACGCGATTTTATTTTGGGAGCCAGCCGTAGTCTTAGTAGTCTTATTAACGTGAGTTCGACGGCCTAAAAGATG
>CAZFWL010000036.1:4669-11620 GCA_964522775.1 uncultured Halomicronema sp. | reverse complement strand
TTTGACCCCGACTCTTAAGGGCATTGCCTCGGTCATGCATCTAGAACTCATTGATGTGCAACACCGCCTCATCAATCTGCGCCAGGACACAGTTGCTCAATCCCCAATTCGGCCCATGGATCTCGCTGCTCGGATTGCCCCACGACCCCACGCTACTTTTTCCATTGCGCACCAGCCGCGCCCTACTCGTGCGTCCGACCGTCCGGCAGAATCGCCCCAGTCAACATCGCATTCCGTAAATTGACATAATCCATGCTGGCGCTGATCATCACCGCTTCCTTCAAGTCAGCACCACTTAAATTAGACCAACTGAGCTTGGCCCGATAAAAAGTTGCTCCCCGCAATTCGGCGCCCCGCAACGAGCTCCAACTCAGGTTAGCCCCGCGCAAATTAGCCTGTACTAAATGCGCATTGACCAGGGTACTTCCCTGTAACTTGGCCCGACTGAGATCCGCGCCGCCCAAATCAGCATTGTCTAAATTCGCGCCGCTGAGTCCCGCCGCCGCTAAGTTCGCCCCGGTCAAAATTGCTCCGGTGAGCATCGCATTCGCAAAACTTGCGCCTTCTAACTTTGCCAGGGTGAGATCAGCTTCAATCAAATGACAGCGATTCAGCGCTGATTGAGAAAGATTGGCTTCCCGTAGATGAGCTTCATCTAGTACAGCTTCATTCAAATTGGCATCCTGAATGTCGGCCTTGTTTAAGATAGCCTTAGTCAGGTTCGTCCCCCGAATGCCTGCTTCATTGAGATTGGCCTCAGTCAGATCAGCATGCGCTAAATCTGCCCCAATCAAATTCGCCAGTTCAAGGTGAGCGCTTTGTAAGTTAGCCTTTTCAAGTTTGGCTTCGCGAAAATTGGCTCCTTTCAAGTCACAGCCTGAAAGATTCGCACCATTTAAGATTGATTGCCGCAAATTAATATCTCGCAGGTTTTCATTCGCGAGACTAATCCCTTGTAAATCTAATCCCCGAAAGTCTCTTTCTCCTGAGGCGTATCGCGTGATGATTTCATTCGCATCCATGTAATTGAAACCTTGATTCAGGAACTATTCAGAGTGTCTCGTCAAGGACTTTTCTGAGCAATACACATCTCTAACAGAGGGGCTGTGGCACTAGCGAGGAGAAAACAATCCTGACGAAGTGACGGGGCTATGCTAAGGGGGCGATAGCGCTCTATTGTGGGCTCATCTTAACGCGATTTCAGGGATTAGCTGCACTCCCAATAAAATCACAGGCCACCGCAAAAAAGCATTTAGCCTAAAGTTGTGACGCGATCGCAACGTTCAACTCCAAACATCGCCTAAAAATTATTAAACATATTTGCGTTGTTGTGATCGACTTAAAAGTCTTCACAACTATCTTTGAAATCTGCCGTCATTGCTTCACAGAACTTTGCTTGCCCAACCCATTCGTTACTGAGAATGCCGCCCGCTCAACATCATCGGCTCGACACTTTTGCCGGCCTGTAAGGCACCGCATTGCTCAAGTGTGGAATCATGGTTTGCCCTCTTTCTCCGGGCTCTTGAGCCAATTTTATACGACACATGACAGGCCTTTCATAGGAACCTTGACCGCACATGAAACCTGAGCAAGGTCAGCATTTTTATGATGAGTCAATGATCAAGTCTATGCCGTGAGTCAAAGTGTATTCGATAGGATTAGGAAGCATTTTTCAGTACAGGCGGACAAGGTAGTCATGTCAGATAACCGTAGAAGTCAGGTCGTTACCCAAGGGGTACAACGCACTCCCAACCGAGCGATGTTGCGAGCTGTGGGATTTGGCGACAATGACTTTACCAAGCCCATTATTGGCGTGGCCAATGGCTACAGCACGATCACTCCTTGCAATATGGGCATTGGCGATCTCGCTGATCGCGCTGAAGCAGGAGTTCGTGAGGCCGGAGGCATGCCCCAGCTCTTTGGCACGATCACAATCAGTGACGGTATTTCCATGGGGACGGAGGGCATGAAATATTCCCTCGTCTCCCGTGAGGTGATTGCCGATTCAATTGAAACCGTATGCAATGGTCAGAGCATGGACGGGGTCATCGCCATTGGTGGCTGCGATAAGAATATGCCAGGTGCAATGCTAGCGATGTGTCGGTTGAATATTCCCGCCATTTTCGTCTATGGCGGCACGATTAAACCTGGCCACTACGAGGGAGAAGATCTGACTGTCGTCAGCGCCTTTGAAGCCGTAGGTGAATACAGCGCTGGCAAAATTGATGAAGAGCGACTAATGGGTGTCGAGCGCAATGCTTGCCCGGGGGCTGGCTCTTGTGGCGGCATGTATACCGCGAACACAATGTCCTCAGCGTTTGAAGCTTTAGGCATGAGCCTGATGTATTCATCGACGATGGCAGCGGAAGATGCAGAGAAAGCGGACAGTACCGCTAAGTCGGCACAGGTCTTGGTCGAGGCGGTACGTCAACAAATCTTGCCCAGTCAAATTTTGATTCGAAAGGCATTTGAGAATGCCCTGTCCGTGATTATGGCCGTCGGTGGTTCAACCAATTCGGTGTTGCATATGCTGGCGATCGCCAACGCGATCGGCGTGCCCCTCACCATCGACGACTTTGAAGCGATTCGTCGTAAGGTACCGGTCCTCTGCGATCTGAAACCCTCAGGACGTTACGTGGCGACCGATTTCCATCAAGCAGGTGGGGTGCCCCAGGTGATGAAAATGTTACTAAGCAAGGGATTGCTCCACGGTGATGCTCTCACCATTACCGGGCAAACCATTGAAGAGTTACTAGCCGACATTCCGGCTGAGCCGCGCCCTGATCAAGATGTGATTCGTACATTTGATAACCCGATGTACCCCCAGGGACACCTGGGCATCCTCAAAGGCAACCTGGCAACAGAGGGAGCCGTCGCGAAGCTGACTGGCATCAAGAAGCGGCAAATCACCGGTCCCGCACGGGTGTTTGAGTCAGAAGAGGAATGTCTGCGGGCAATTCTCGACAAGCAAATTGTGGCGGGTGACATTGTTGTGGTGCGCTATGAAGGGCCGAAAGGCGGCCCTGGCATGCGGGAAATGTTGGCCCCAACGTCTGCCATTATCGGGGCAGGGCTAGGTGATTCCGTTGGTTTGATTACGGATGGGCGCTTTTCGGGGGGCACCTATGGTATGGTTGTCGGCCACGTTGCGCCAGAAGCCGCCGTCGGCGGGGCGATCGCCCTGGTGCAAGAAGGTGATCCAATCACCATCGACGCTGACCATAACCTGCTACAGCTCAATATTTCTGACGAGGAGCTGGCGCAGCGACGGGCTAACTGGCAACCGCGTCAGCCGAACTATAAACGTGGCATTTTGGGCAAGTATGCCAAGCTGGTTTCTTCAAGCAGTCGGGGAGCCGTCACTGACCTCGATTTGTTTGAATAAATAGCGATTGAGTGAGGGGTGTTCGAGCCACCCCTCTCACTCCGTCCGCCCACTCTTATGCACGGAAGGTTTCCCTACTGACGGACTGATAGGAATAGGGACGGTCGTTGCCGCTGATTTAAACTTTGCTGGCATCGCTACCGTAGTAGTTTCGGTACCAGTCAACAAACTTCTGAATGCCATCTTTTAGAGGGGTATCTGGCTTGAAGCCAATATCACGAGTTAGATCGTCTACATCAGCGTAGGTTGCCACTACGTCACCAGGCTGCATCGGCTTCATAATTTTTTGAGCCACTTTACCCATCACTTGCTCAATGGTTTCAATAAAGGTCAACAGCTCAACGGGGCTATGGTTGCCAATGTTGTAGATTTTGTAGCGAGCTTTTGAGTTGATTTGATGCTCGGTCGCGATCGGCTGCGGCAGGTAGTCAAGCAAACGCACAATGCCTTCGACAATGTCATCGATGTAGGTAAAGTCGCGCTTCATTTTGCCGTGGTTGTAGACTTCGATGGGCCGATCATGGGCGATCGCATCCACAAACTTGAAATACGCCATGTCTGGTCGGCCCCAGGGACCATAAACCGTAAAAAAGCGCAGGCCTGTGACAGGAATGCCATATAAGTGACTGTAGGCGTGCGCCATCAACTCATTGGCTTTCTTGGTTGCCGCATAAAGTGATACCGGATAGTCCACGCTGTCTTCAGTTGCAAAAGGTATTTTAGTATTCGCCCCGTAAACCGAACTCGAAGAGGCAAATATCAGATGCTGAAGTGCAGCACTATGACGGCAACCCTCCAAAATATTAAGGAATCCAGAAAGATTGCCATTGGCATAAGCGTGGGGGTTTTCTAAGGAATATCGCACCCCTGCCTGTGCCGCTAGATGAATGACATGGGTAAAAGAATATTTTTTGAACAAGGCGGCCATACCGTCCCGATCATGTAAGTCGAGCTGATGAAACTCAAACTGATCGTGCGTCGTGAGCTGCGACAAGCGATCTTGCTTCAAATCAACCGAGTAGTAATCATTCAAATTGTCTAGACCAACAATTTCATAGCCTGCTTGAAGCAGCCGTTGACAGACAAAAAAGCCAACAAATCCGGCAGCCCCAGTCACTAGAATCTTGCTGTCTTGCGGCTCATTAGGCATTAAAGTCATACGCTTTCACAGAAAATTTGAGAGTTAAAGCATCCGCCCAAGCTTTGCTTGTAACCTTATCGCTCTCACGGGTGCACATGGACATTTTTCCCTCAAATATCAGACATATTGATAGAACGAGATAAAGATTCTGTCCGACTGATTTCTCGGTCTACCAGCCTGTTCTCAATTCGCAAGCAACTACGCCATGGATTATTTAAGCAGTTTGGATACCGGCAGACTAAATCACTTCATCACGGACAGAAACTTGGCCGTGATAGGCGTAACTTGCTGTTCATTAGTAGTTTCAACAGAGATTAAGCTTGGTCTGCCTGCCTCAATAATCTTTAGTGACTGTAGCGATCGACCGACAAGATCACCTGAAACAGCTGTCCTATAAGGCGATAAAGCCCCCAAAGCTATGACTATAGGGAAAACATGATATAACGTAAACAAAATTGCGCTGTTATTGCGATAGATGTGATTACTGTAATTATTCCCATGCTGACAACCTGCGTGTTGAGTCAATGAGCGTATTCAGCAATGCAGTTTGATGAGAGGGCAAAGTTTATGATGATTGTGAGGCAAGTGTGAATAACGTGCTCATGAAGTGAATGCCGCTTAGGTAACTGTAAACCTGATTGGTAGATAAGAGCATAGAAGTAATAAATCAGTTCGCCGCGACTACATTAACGTTCCCTTTTGAGCAACTATGGCACGGTACACGACGTTATTTCGAGCAGTGAGTTCTCTGACTCAGATTCGCCAGAGGGTGGCCGATACGCTAGCCTCTTGCGATTTAAATCTGATTTACGAAAACGATGAGTATCTCGTGGCTAAGGAAAAGCCCGGTGATGTTAAACCAGATTTACTGGCAACTGTGGAAGTGTTGATCAATCCTCCGACGGTTGCTGAACCAGCCGTTCGAGTTGATGTGATTGTGCAGAATGAAGAGTTGCCACTGCGTCGAGATAATCACTGTTATCAAATTTTTGAAGTCGTAAATCAGGCGATCGCTAAAACGTCTCTCTGACTCAGCAACGTCGACTTCTTTATTGAAAAGTGGGAACACGATTGAACCGCATTCCCACCCGAGCTGTCTCAATAATTTTTGACTAAAGTGTCAGCGATTGTGGCTCATTTTCAATCAATGCGGCCAAATCTTTGAGGAAAGCAGCAGCGTCTGCCCCGTAAATGATGCGATGGTCACAAGTAATATTGACCTGCATCTGCCGCTTCACGCCCATCATGCCATCTGGTGTCGCTACGACCGTGGGCTTAGCCCCGCCAATTGCAAGAATGGAGCCCTGGCCTGGGGGCAAAATCGCATCAAATTTATCGACGCCGAACATCCCTAGGTTCGATAGGGTGAATGTACCCGTGGAGTACTCATCTGGTTGTAGCTGTTTGGTACGAGAGCGGGCCACCAAATCCTTCCAAGTGCGCGATAGCGAATAAATATCCATTTGATCAGCACCCTGAAGCACCGGGGTGATCAGACCACCGCCTTCCATCGCAACGGCAACAGAAACGTTAATGCTGCTGCTGTATTGAACCCCTTGTTCGGTATACGCCGCATTCAACAACGGATGCTTCTGCAAAGTAACTGCGACCGCTTTGGCTAAGAGACCCGTCATCGTGACCCCCTTAGATTTGATCTGCTTGTAGAGCTGATCCAGGGCATCGGTAGTGATGGTATAACCCACGCGGAATGTCGGCACCGACAGGCTGGCGTTCATATTGCGTACAACAGCCTGCTGTAGCGTATTGAAGGGAACGAGTTGGCCCGGTGCAGCAGGCGCAGGGGTTGCCACAGCTGGCGTGGGTGACGGAGCTGCACTGGTGGCTGCCGCTGGAGCCGCCGCTGGGACCGTGGCAGGGGCCTTGGGCGTCGGCGTTTTCCCTGCTGCTAATTCAATATCCTGAGCGACAATCCGACCGTGGGGACCACTGCCTTGCACAGTCGTTAGATCAATCTTTAATTCCTTGGCAAGCTTGCGTGCCCGGGGCGACACAATCGTGCGACCACTCGGTGCGGCTGTACTGCCATTTTGCGAAGGAGTTGCTACCGCCGGAGCACTAGTCGCAGCTGGGGCTGGACTGCTGGGCGCTGGTGCTGGAGGTTTGGCTGCCGCTGCGCCGCCACCGCTGGCGGCTTTCTCTTTGGCCTCGGCAATTTCATCTTCGGTTTCTGCCAAGAGGGCGATCGCGTTACCTACGGGGGCTTCTTCACCCGCTTCAACGACGATCGCAGCTAGATACCCTTCGTAAAAAGACTCCACATCCATGTCCGCCTTGTCAGACTCGACAATGACGACGGTCTCACCCTTTTCCACTTTGTCACCCGGCGACTTCACCCAGGAGACAATTTTGCCTTCCGTCATTGTTGAACTGAGGGCGGGCATGAAAACTTCGCGAATCATGGAGT
>CAZFWL010000036.1:0-4645 GCA_964522775.1 uncultured Halomicronema sp. | reverse complement strand
ACTTCCAAAACAACTGCCCAAACTTGCCGGACAGTACCCAGCAACAGCAATCTATTCTATCCTGTTGGGTTCCCTTGCTTGGCATGTCTGATGCCAAAAGGCCAAAGTTTTTTAGTGATCAGGCTGATTTTGTTGAATTTTGTACTAATGGCTCCATACGTTCAGCAATGACAGCGTAGAACGGGTCGCTCCCCCCCATGCCGAGCATTTGCAGCATCATGGGCACTTGGGAAATCTGCTCGATCACTTCTGGGGTGCCAAATCCTGATACTGATTGAAAATATTGCTTCACTAAATGGATGCGCTGGGCTTCCGTGCCATCGCGCCAGGCGGCGATCGCCTTTTGGTAAAACATGCGATTGGAAAAGCTGAAAATAGCAATGCCACCCGGTTTCAGAATTCGATAGATTTCTGCAAAGACCGCTTCAGGATATTGCAGATACTGCACCGAAACCGTGTTGAGCACGGCATCGAAGGACTGATCTTCGAAAGGTAGCTGGTCGTTCTCGTTCAGATTTTGGACAAAATAATGATTCAGCTGGGGATTTTTAGCCAGTTCCTCACCGTTTAGACCGTGGCCCTCCACCCACTCAAACTCCATATCATCGGGTAAATGGGAAATCCAGCTGCTCATCATGTCAAAGATGCGCATTCCCGGCTTTAGCCGCTCGCGATACAGGTCTGTGAGTTGCTGAATAAAGCCATCATCCACATGGGTGACGAAGCGGGGATATTCGTAGAACAGAGTGTCGCTGGTGGGATCAAGCTTGGTGCGCTGGTGGGATTCGAGCAGGGCTTTCATGAATTGGCAAACGAGATGAACGCAATGTTTCTTAATCTTCTCAAATCTAGACGTTTTTGGCAGCGAGGGGAGAAGGGGGGGCGGTGGGAAAGGGGCAAAGTAAAAATCCTCCAAAGCAAGCTCCTTTCGGATGGCTGGCTCTGGAGGATTGACTCAGAAAAGAAAAGACAGAGGAATGGGAAAATTTAGGCTGCTAGGAGTCCTGAGTAGCTTGATATTGAGCGACGTAGGCCGCGATCGCATCTGCCGTAATTTGTGACATGGGGCGACCTTCTTTTTCCACAGCAACTTTAAGTAATTCGTAGGTGTCGCTGTAGACTCCGATCCGGTGCCGTTGATCTTTTTTGCGCGGTTTATAGGTGGCGGGGTCGTAATCAGCGGAGAATTTGCGAAGGGTGTCAAAGGTGACGCGATCGCAAAAATCGCCAAAACTCTCGCCATTTCGTCGTTGATCACGGAACAAGATAAACAGCGGCTCTAGAAAAGATTCCAAGTCATTAACGTGCAGTTTCTCAGTGTAGGCGCGCGCTAAGCGGGTCTGATTGGGTGAACCACCGAGCCAGATTTGGTAGCTTTCGGGCGCGCTACCGACAAAGCCGAGTTCCGCCATATAGGGTCGGGCACAGCCGTTGGGGCAGCCCGTCATCCGTACGACAAAATGTTCGTCGGGCAAGCCCAACTTGGTGAGTAGAGCGCGGACGCGGCCCAAAATGTCGGGAATGACGCGTTCTGACTCCGTTACCGCCAGTCCGCACATGGGTAGAGCCGGGCAGGCCATGGCTTCCCGTACCATCTGGTCAACCTGCTCAGGAGGCGTAATGCCGTGCTCATCCAGCAGGGTTTGAATCGCATCTTTGTCGCTGGGCTCAATATCGTAGAGCACGATATTTTGGTTGGCGGTGATGCGCATGGGCACCTGGTAGCGCTCAACAATGGTGCGGAGAGCGCTACGCAGCTTGAGGCTGCCATTGTCGTAAATGCGGCCGTTGTTGATGTTGACGCCCACAAACCACTTGCCGTCGCCCTGCTCGTACCAGCCCAGATAATCTTGAAATTTCCAGGCGGGTAGCTTTTTGAAGGACTGTAGCGGCTTGCCAAAGTAGCTCTCCACTTTTTCGCGGAATTTTTCGACCCCCCAGTCATGGAGCAGATACTTCATGCGGGCATGACGACGTTGGAAGCGATCGCCATAATCTCGCTGTGTCGCAACAATGGCCTTTACCAGGTCAAAGACATCTTCTTTCGCGACGTAGCCAATCTCATCGGCAATCCGTGCAAAGGTTTCTTCCTTATTATGAGTGCGGCCCAAGCCACCGCCCGCCAAAATGTTGAAGCCTTTCAGGTCTCCAGCGGCGTTAGTCATAACGACGAGGGTGACATCCTGGGTGTAGGCATCCACAGAGTTATCGCCAGGCACCGTTACCGCCATCTTGAACTTACGTGGCATGTAGTGGGTGCCGTAAATCGGCTCCACACTGTCGTGAACAATCGTGCCATTACCATTCTGCTGACGGGCGGCAACGACATCAGGATGTTCTTCTACCGTGACGGCCTTTTCGCCATCGAGCCAGATCTCGTAATAGGCCTCGGTTTGAGGGCGCAGCAGGTCGGCAATCTTGTCTGCGTACTCTTGGGCAATGAGATATTCCGGCTTATTTTTGAACACAGCCGGAGGTGCCATGATGTTGCGATTGAGGTCGCCACAGGCTCCCAAAGTCGAACCCAAGTTTTGAATGATGGTGGCGATGGTGGCCTGCAAGTTTGACTTGAGAATGCCGTGGAGTTGGATGCCCTGACGCGTCGTGGCTCTCAGATGACCGTAACCATAGCGATCGCTCAACTCATCTAAAGCCAGGTACAACTGCGGGGGAATGAAACCGCCCGGATTCCGTGTCCGCAGCATCATCCGGTAATCCTTTTCTTGACCTTTCGCCCGGTTGTCGCGATTGTCCTGTTGATAAGACCCATGGAACTTGAGAATCTGCACTGCTGCATCGGTGAAATGCGTGGTGTCTTGATCCAGTTCCGTCGCTAAGGGCTCTCGCAAAAAGTTGCTGCGCTCCTTAATGCCTTCAAGCTTGGAGACTTTGCGATCGCCGGCAGGCGGAGACGACTGGGATCTAACTGGAGTCTGAACCATAGGACGCTGAGGATAAAATGATTAAAGATTCATCCCCCGGACCAACCGAAAACATCAGCCGTCTGTAAACGCGCGACGAGACAATGTACGGTAATCCGGTCGGGATTTAGGGGATGGTCTCAATCTTAGCACTGGATCCCCTAGAAAAGACAACTCTTTGCCTAGGCCGGCAAGAAAATTCACAGGGATTGGCATCCCCTCCAAAAAGGCTGGAAAGACTTGCTCTGAAAGAGTCATAAGGAAATCCAGGAATGATGTAAGGCTACACGCAGCACACTGCCAAGCGGGTTGTTCTCAAGTGACTCAAGTTGTGCACTAACGATTGATTCGCACAAAAAAAGGAGATGCGATCGCATCTCCTTTTTTTGTTGTCAGACCGTTGCCATTACTGACAACTCAGGGATGATTAACCTTCAGCTGGAGCTGCTTCTCCACGAGCGGCAGCGGCTTCATCTGGATGGATATTGAGCCGCGTCAGGTTGATCCGACCGCGATTATCAACTTCGCGGATTTTGACGATGACCTCATCACCGACCGATACCTCATCCTCAACTTTGTTGACGCGATAATCAGCCAGCTGCGAAATGTGGATCATGCCGTCCGAACCGGGCAGAAACTCCACAAAAGCGCCGATGGGAATAATGCGCACCACCTTCCCAAGGAAGACATCGCCGACTGAAGGCTTGAAGACGATCGCTTCAATCATAGCCTTCGCTTCTTCCGCTTTCTTGCCGTCCAGTGAAGAAACGGTTACCGTGCCGTCATCTTCGATATCGACCTTGGCTCCAGTCTGCTCCGTAATGCCCTTAATCTTCTTGCCGCCAGGGCCAATGACCATGCCGATCATCTCTGGATCAATCTTGAAGCTAAGCAGTCTTGGCGCAAATGGCGAGAGTTTTTCCCGAGGCTCAGAAATGGCCTGCATCATCGATTCGAGAATGTGCAGACGAGCCCCCTTGGCCTGGTGAATCGCCTTGGCAATGACTTCCACCGGCAGCCCCGTGATTTTCATGTCCATTTGCAGGGCGGTAATACCAGAGTCAGTACCCGCCACCTTAAAGTCCATGTCACCCAGGAAGTCTTCAATCCCCTGAATGTCAGTCAAAATTCGGACTTCATCGCCTTCTTTAATCAAGCCCATAGCCGCGCCGCTCACGGGTTTGGCGATGGGGACACCGGCATCCATCAAACCCAGGGTCGAGCCGCAGACCGAGCCCATAGAAGTAGAGCCATCGGACGATAGAACTTCTGATACGACGCGAATCACGTAGGGGAAGTCTTCTTTCGGCGGCAGCACGGGAACAAGGGCCCGCTCAGCTAGCGCACCGTGACCAATTTCCCGGCGACCGGGCGATCGCATGGGGCGCGTTTCCCCTACGGAATAGGGGGGAAAGTTGTAGTGGTGCAAATAACGCTTGTCATCATCGGGATGCAGATCGTCCATAATCTGCGCGTCACCGGAGGTTCCGAGGGTGACGACGGAGAGAACTTGTGTCAGACCCCGCTGAAACAATCCAGTGCCATGTACTCGGGAGGGCAACAAGTTTACCCGTGAGCTAAGCGGACGAACCTGATCGAGCTGGCGACCATCGATGCGGACTCCCTCATCCACAATCTGCTTCCGCATCAACTTTTTGGTGATGCCTTTGTAGGTGTTGCCGAGAGCTTTGGGCTTTTCCTCAACCGCTTGTCGCACCGGATCG
>CAZFWL010000035.1:7639-11751 GCA_964522775.1 uncultured Halomicronema sp. | reverse complement strand
CTGCAGGCAGATTTCTGTATGGGTTACCAAGCTGGCCAAAGCGCGACGATCCCTGTCTCGCAAAGCTATCGACATGAGCGAGTCGAAGTTGGCAACTTTGGGGCGTCAACTGAAAGAAGTCCAGAATTTCCTGCTGTGTCAACGCACGCTGGGCTTCATCCACGACCACCCAATCGGGTAGCGCGAGCAGAATCAGACAGTCGTTGGGTCCGGTGCAGTCGGACAGGACAACCAAAAAACCGTCGTTTCCGAAGTCAGCGTACGAGCTGGTCGGCGAACAGGATGTCACGTGTCCGATGAGACCGAGTACGGAGATGGGTTCGCCGATTCGAGAAAGCATGTCTGTTCATTGCTCGATGGACATTGTCATGGCCGGTCGCAGGCAGCGATCTTTGACAGGTATTTCACAATTGTGCCCGATGCGCGATCCCAAATTCAACGAATTCCGTACGATATTCACGACCGGCAAGGCACAAGGTAACATATAGGGGCGGTGGCAGGGCGACACTCACCCACGCTAAAAGGTTGGGCAGGCAATACATGATGAATCGCAACGAATCGAAATCGGGTAAGAGCTTTGTTTGGCTGATCCCGGTATTGGCCATCGTCTCGGGAGCTGGCGTCGGAGCTGCGTCGGCGTGGTCCAGATATCAGGAGCCAGTCATGACGCTGGCCGGACACGAAACGACGGCGAATGCTCCGGTGGCACCGGTCAAGGACGCCAAGCCGCGCGTTTCGGTCATGTCACCAATCGAGCACGATTTTGGCGTCATGGCGCGGAACGAACAGCAAAGTCACACGTTTCGCATCAAGAATATTGGCAGCGGTCCGCTGACGTTGAAGGTGCTGGATACGACGTGCAAGTGCACCGTGGGTTCGTTGGAGAAAGACACGATCGGTACTGGCGAGATTGCCGACGTCACGCTGACCTGGGAAGCGAAGAGTTACGACCGCGAGTTTCGGCAGAGCGCGACGATTGAAACCAACGACCAGAATCAGCGAGAGATCATCTTCTCGGTGAAAGGTCAGGTGTTGCAACTGGCGATGCCCGATTTGCCCCGGGTCAAGTTCTCTCGCATCTCGCGCAGTGAGCCCCAGTCCTTCACGACGAATGTCTATGGCTATCGCGATACCGATATGGTGATCACCGATCACGCATTCTCGAATGAGTCGCTGGGTGATTTCTTTTCGATTGAAACCGAGCCCTTGCCGCAGGAAGAGTGGCGTGATCCGAACGCCAAGTCGGCCATCAAGGTGAAGGTGAACATCAAACCGGGATTGCCATTGGGAACCGTCGGGCAGGTCATCAAGCTGATCACCAACAAGCCAGACATTCCGCCCATGGATGTCGTGGTGAACATTTCCATCGTCAGCGACATTTCGATCATCGGCGGGGCTCAGTTCGACGACGAGAAGAACGTACTTTCGCTCGGCCCTGTCTCACGTGCGACGGGCAAGGAGTCCCGACTGTTTGTGATCGTCAAAGGCGTTTACAAGGACACCGTCGATTTCCAGGTCGAATCGATCGACCCGGAAGAATCGCTAGCAGTCGAACTGGGCGAATCGACGCCGATCATGTCGCTGGGCGACGACGGCGAAGAACGGGTGCTTTCACGCAGATTTCCGCTGTCAATCATCGTGAAAAAAGACAGTCCGCCGGTGCAGCGGTTGGGCTCGAAACAGGGTGCCTTGGGGCGAATCGTCTTCAAGACCGGGCATCCCGAAATTCCGGAATTCGACATCAAAGTGCAGTACTCAGTGCAGTAGCCGGATTGTTGAATGGTATGCGTGCAGCGTGCGTCTGCTAGCGGCCTGTTGGCGAGTTGTGGCGAATGCGGTTCGTCGTGACGTGGGATCGATCATCGGATACAAATCCCGATCAGCCCGACTCAGAATGGAAATTGTCTGCTTCACCATCGGATAGATTGAATGAGTAATCACATTCGCAACGTTATCGCCATCTTGTTGGTCGCCACGGTAGTTTTGACGATGTCGGTAACGATGCGGGCAATCAGCCAGGAAACGTCAGCCGCTCCGGAAACGAAGGCAGACAGCTCGACCATCTGCGAGGATTGGCCCGATCCCGCGTTTGCCTTCTTTATTACCGGTCGGCAGCACGGTTACATCGAACCTTGTGGCTGTACGGGACTCGACTTTCAGAAAGGTGGTCTCGCCCGCCGCCAGACGCTGTTCCGTCAGTTGCAGTCGCGAGGCTGGAACCTGTTACCCATCGACGTCGGCAACCAGGTTCGCCGCTTTGGACCGCAGGCCGCGATCAAGTTCCAGACGACGATGACTGCGCTGAAGGAGATGGATTACAAGGCGGTTGGACTTGGCCCGGACGACCTGCGCATCGAAAGTGGTGAATTGGTATCGGAGATTGTCGATACGACGCCGCTGGTGTGTTCGAATGCGACAATTATCGGGTTGCCCGTGAGCGATGGTTTCAAAATTGTCGAATCGGGCAAGCACCGCATTGGCATCGCGGCGGTTATCGGCGAAGCAGAGCAACGGGGCATTCGCAGTTCGGACATTCAGTTCAGCAAGCCGGCGGCTGCGGTCAAGGCTGCTCATGCCAAATTTGTAAAAGCCAAATGTGATGTGATGGTGCTGCTCTGTCACGCTTCGTCCGAAGAGACGCAGAAGATTGCAACATCCAGCGACCAAGCCAAAGACTTTCGCATTGTTGTAACCGCGGGTGGTGCTGACGAACCGGCGCTGGAGCCGCAACAGATTCCCGGCACCAAGTCCTACATCATTCAAACCGGCAAGAAGGGCATGTACGTCGGTGTCCTTGGCATCTATCCCGGCACGGACACACCGATTCGCTACGAACGCATTCCGCTCGACAAGCGATTCAAGGACTCGCCGGAAATGCTCAAGGCTCTGGCGACCTATCAGGATCGACTCAAACAGGAATACAAATCCGATTGGACACGGCTCATCCTGCAACCGGTTCAGCATCCGACGGGGCGTCAATTCGTAGGGTCGGCTGCTTGTGCAGACTGCCATGAATCGGCTTACGAAGTTTGGAAAGAGACGCCGCATCACGAAGCGACGCACAGCATTGCCTTTCCGACCGAACGCAGCTCAATCCCCCGCAACTTTGACCCTGAGTGTCTCAGTTGCCACGTGACCGGTTGGAATCCCCAGAACTACTTTCCGTACGCATCGGGCTATCAGGACTACGACGTTTCCAGTCACTTGCATGGAAACGGCTGTGAAAACTGTCACGGCCCGGGCTCGGCACACGTTGCGGCGGAAAACGGTGACGTCGATCTTTCTTCCGATCAGATCGAAAAGATTCGCAAGTCGATGCAGCTTCCACTGGCGGATGCTCAGGACCACTGTCTCAAGTGTCATGACTTGGACAACGACCCGAATTTCCAAAAGGAAGGGGCGTTTGAAGAGTACTGGGAGCAGATCAAACACTACGAGTAAGCTCGATTTTCCTGCGAATTTTGGAATTCGTCGCTAAAAGTTTGAACCGAAACTGGTTCGCTTGCGTCTCTCTGTCTGCCCGTGTTGTATTGCATGGGGTATAATTGACGAGTTGTAGAACGAAGTTTTGGCAAGTCGGTGACTTGTTGATCTTCGCCAGGGGGCGAATTGGATTCGACCGGATGACTGGAAGTGAAGGTGGCGTGTCGTGGTTGATCAGTGGGCCACGTAAAAAGCTGATCACAATTTTAAGTGTCGAAAGCAACAGCTTCGCACTGGCCGCCTAGTAAATAGGTAGCCCCGGCTAAGGGGGTTCGTCGGAGACGCCCGGACGCTGGTTGCCAATTCCGAACCGCTCAGTGTCACGTCGAGCACGCACTGGGTTAAACCAAGTTCTCGTCTAGTCTGATTCGGACCAGGTCGACAAGGGCCGCGTCAGGCGAAACGCCAAATAGCCGACTACACACGTAGAGGCCTTCATGGAAGCATAGCGGGACGCGGGTTCGATCCCCGCCGCCTCCACTTTTCTTTTTCACTGTCAGCGAGTGTCAACTCAGGACACTCCGAGTCACAAACCCCTTCTTCGCAAGGGGTTTCGTCTTTTGGCTCCGGCACCTCGGAGTGCTTTCCCGTGCCACCGCGTGACACCTGATGCCCGTCTGAGCTGCATG
>CAZFWL010000035.1:0-7629 GCA_964522775.1 uncultured Halomicronema sp. | reverse complement strand
AATATCCTGACAAGGTGCCGGAAGAGACCGCAATGCCTTCGCCTGATCATCAAGCGATATGTGCGTGTAACGCATCGTCATATTCACGTCAGAATGGCGAGCCAGTTCTCGGGCTTCCGGCAGTGTCGCACCGTTGCGGAGCAGTTCTGTGATGTGGGTGTGCCGACCAGCCGCATGAAAATCCGCAATCCCTTCGTCCGTTCGATAGGGAATCCCGGCACGTTCCAGATCCTTCTTCACCATTAGCCACGTTTTTCGCTTCCCGAGCTTTGGAAACAGAGGCTCAGACTTCCCAATCCCTTTGACCCAATCCCGCACCTGTGGGACGAGCTCGGGATGTAGCGGCAAGACGTCCTTCTTTCGGTGCTTGGATGATTTGGCTTCTACCGTGACGGTCGGCTGAGCTGCTCGAAGCTTAAAGCTCTTGGGTGTCAGACTGGCGATTTCGCCTTTTCGAAGTCCCGTCATGTACGAGAGCGTGTAGATTCTGGCTCGCGTGTCCCCGTCATAGCACTGAATAGAAACGTCACTATCTCTTGCCGCCTTCAGCAGCAATCCGAATTCTTCCGGCGTGAGTGCTCGTCGTGGGTGCCGGACGTCAAGATCGGCGTTCAATCGCGGAATTCCCACGATCGGACTTCCGCTGAGCCGCTTCCGATCTACCATCCAATTGCACCAAGCCTCGATCGCCTGCAAATAGTGGTTGTAGGTTCGAAAGCCAATCTCGTCTTCCTCACGTAGCTCCGTGAGAAACGTCTCAACGTCGTCCGCGGTAACATCACGAAGCGTTTTGAATTCACACCCGTCGACGATTCTGCGAGCACGTGACATGGTGAGCTTCACGTGTTTTTCTGAATTCTCTTTCGCTCGGAGGCTCTTCTCGTAGTCGTCGAGATGGTGTCGCACCAACGAATTCTTGGTCTCGGCGATCTCTTCCTGTTCGACGTCGATCAGACCAAGCCGGCGTTGCCTTGCCTCGAGTTCCGTTTTCGCCGCCAGTTGCTTCGTGAGAGCCTTGTCCGTGAATCCCTTCCGCATTCTCTTCTGGCCGGCATGGTCGACGTATTCGTAGTACCAAGCAGCATTTCGCTTGCCCTTGTCGCGACCAAGCTTGAACACCGAGGCCATGGAAACACCTCTTGATCTATTCTGGGTTGTGGTTGTCTTGGAACTCTTGCTTCAGCCAGGACTGAACAGCAGCCACGGGCCAACGTGCGAGGTTTCCCACGTAGACCGGCCGGGGGAGTTTTCCCTGCGAAACTTGCCGCCATACGCTCCGCACACTTACTCGGAGCGACATTGCAAGATCCTCGACGGTCATTAATTCGATCTCAGGCTGAACCCTCGCAGCTCGCTTGTTCTTTGGCATTATTGATCTCTTTCGGTTTGAGCGGAACCGCCGCCATTCTTCAATTCCCGGTGATCCATCGCACGCAATTGGAATTCTGGTGGCCTAAAGACGACGACGGCACTCGGAAACGGTGCGGAGTTCTTTGACCCACCGAACCGAAGACGACCACGTAGCAAACGAATTTCTCCTCGCATTACGAAGTTGTGCCACCACTTCGTATCGGTTCGTGCCGGAAGCAAACAGACAACCGTGGCCCCTGACAGAGAGGATTCGTAAGCTTTTTCGACCCACTCGGAAATCGTGCGGCCGTACGGTGGGTTCATCCAACACGTTCCTTTCCATGGCTGCCTGAGACCATCGTCGCCTTTCGAAAAGTAAGAACTGCACTTTGCATTTGCCGTTGTTGCACAGACATCGATTTCGAATTTGAATTCAGCATTCAAGCCGTCGAATAGGCTTTGCGGCGTTTCCCACTCGTCTGTTGCTGAACTGAATAGACATGTATCAACCATGCGACTCCCTCCCCGCATGCACTAATGTCCTGACAACAGTCCGCAGGCCATCGCGTAGGCATCCGCGAAAGTATACGCGTAGCGTTCTGTTTATCGGTGCCTCGATTCGAGGATGCACCAGCTTCACGGTATTCATTTCTATTTCTCCACGTGTTCGTTATTGCGATAACAAGTCGCAGTCGAATCGTAGAGTTGCGGAGCAGAGACGAAACGGTTTTTTTGCCACGCCGAAATTTCGCCGTCGCATCGTGGCTCAGAAATTCGAGCCGACGAACGAAGAATCAGAAGCGATAGGGCCATCCATAGCGATTAGAAACCGACGTGCCTTATTGGTGAATCGAGGCGACAATAGACAGTGCTTCGAACCACAAATTCAACTTGATGAAATCGAAAAACAATCTGCCTACGAGTCATATTCAATTGCACGTTGACCCGGCAATTGAGTGCCATCGTTGTCGCTTAAATGAAGGCGTAATTCTTCTTTATAGTTGGGCATTCAGATGGCATTTGAAACCTGTTTGAGATGTGGTTTTTACTTCTGCTAACGGGTAATCTAAACGTAGTTGAAGTGAGACGCGGAAAATCGCAAGTCGTTTATGGACAACCGATTTCGAATTTCAGATATCGTATTAATGATCCTGAAAGTGTTTCTTTCTGAAGCCCAACAGCACCAAGTGTTTGGACGTCAGTTTGCAGCCACAGAAATCGCCGCTGTGTCCAGGCCAACAGGCTGCTGATTTTACATCGATCCAGAATGCCGTTTCCGAGCGGCAAAAATACGCGTCGATGAATGCCATCAAATGCTTCGGCCATCGACCAGCATACTGAGCTCAAAAATCGACTTCGAATGCGTGCGGCGTCGAATTGCCCTCTTGCAATGCGTCCAACCCGGTATGACATCGCGTGCCGCATTGTGGACACTTAGTACGTCCTCCAAAAACAATCGATATTTGGTGAGGTGGGTATCACCGTCAAGAACGATGCGTAGCAGAAAACTGCACCGCTCACTGTCCGGATATAAGCCCAAACATCTGCGATTCGGCGAAGTCGCAGTGGTAGCGTGTTGGTCGAATACCCACGAGGTATCGAGTGCCACCGTGACCAGCCAGTCTTTATCATTCTTGAAGAACGGCAAAATCGAGGTCGCACGCTGTCGAAACAGGTCGCATGCTTACCGATTCATCGCGGAAGCACTGCCCACTGTTTCAACAACTTCGTAGAGGCCACATTCAAAAGAGCATCTGCACGAGTTCGGCCATTGACGGATTGTTATAGAATGACACTTTGAAGAGAGGCACTATTGGCCGAAGATGTGTTCCTGAGCCTATTGCCGAATTTGGAGGCGGTCATGCTGAGAAGATTTATCGGGCGATTTAGGATTTGGATTGAACACGTAGAATCTCGTCGCCAACTTGAGAGAATTAGCACGCTTGAGAAGTCGCTTGTTGCGACGAGAAGCGTCGCAATATACGGGGTGCGGGGAGTCGACCCAGACTTGCCAGTTGACATGGAGTCGCAGGGGGAACGAGTCATCACTGGCTGGGGCGACGAACCAGACACGTCAAGGCGACTCCAGGCAAAACAGAACTTGGGGGAAATCGCCAGGAATCACAGATCGCGGACCGTTCGTGAGGCTGCATTACTCGCTTTGGCCCGAGGGTTGTCTTGATTTTCAAAGTTGCCTTTTGCGATTCTGGCGATGTTTGGTTCGCATCATACACCTCTCCTTCGACGCCAACATCTGATACGGGTGAGTCTGTTCGCGAAGCGGAGTCGCGTTGAGGATTGATCTGCGTGACGCTGCCGCGTTTATTCGGCCGCAATCGTCTAGTAGGATGATTGCCTCGTCACGTGCCATGAGGAGTTAGAGCTATGGATCCCGCCAAATCAGTCCCAACAAGAACCGATGCAAACATCATCGTTGCTGGCTACAACATCCAGTGGTTGGGAAGCCTGCCCCATGACGTGCGGAAGCTCGCCAAAGTCATCAGTCTCTTCGACGTTTGCGGCCTCATCGAGGTGAAGGCGGAGAAGGAAATTCCACTTCTTGTTCAAGCGTTGCAAGCTGAGACATCGAAAGATTGGGGCTACGTTTTCGGCACGCGAACGCATCGGCCCGGAAGCACCTATCACGAGGCCTTCGGATTCGTATTTCGACGCGACCGCGTTGAGCTAGGTGACGGGCTCATTTCAAACATTTTTGACAAAGACGAAACGTACAGAAATGATCCTTTCGTTGCCTCTTTTCGACGAGCTGAATTCAGTTTTTCCATGGCGTTGCTGCACACTAGGTGGTCCGATGATTCGGCGGGAACTCGACAAGATGAGGTGCGGGGAATCGCCAAACAGGTTGTTTGGATGAAGCGATTCGTTCCCGAGGATGACTTGATTGTCACCGGAGACTTTAACTACCCAGGCACCGAACAAGTAATGAAAGATATGGCCCGTGACGCCAATCTAAAACAGCTGGATAATGACCCATTGTCGACATTCAAAGCCGACGGATCGGGATTTAAAAGTGCCTACGATCATCTGTACGTGGGCAAGGAAGGAAAGAGCACAGCAGCCCGGCTAATTGGAGAGTGTACCTCGCTTGACACCTGCCATGTCGTGTATGGAGACAACGCTCCATCCAACATGCAACTTGCGAGAACGGAGCTATCGGATCACCTGCCCGTGTTTGCTGAGTTCAAGTTGATTAGTGCGATCGTTCCCGGCCGTTGTCGAACTTGCCAGTCGTCCGCTTCAGAGCCTCGCCCCGTTCCACTTCGTTCAGGAAACGTGCATCAAGCTCCTCTTCGTTAAGATCCGTTTTCCGGCTTGACCCCCGCATCCTTCACTCACGCCCACCCGGCTGAGACCACCGCCGCCCCGTGCCGCTCTCGCGTCACCCGCTGTCTGAATCGAAGCAAGTTCACCGCCGCCGCTTCCACCTGTTCGCTTCACTCGCAAAGGTCAAGGACTACTCGCGAGCAAGCACGCTGCGTTCCTCCTTGACCCCCACTCCCTTCGCCCGCCACCACCCCACCAAGCAACGTCAGCAAACTTGCTTCTCTCTTTGGTTTTTCGTCTTTCATTTTGGGTAGGCCTCCACTGCAAGCAGTTGAAAGAGGCCTACCCAAAACGAAAGACATTTCAGGGTGCGGGTCGACAATTGCAAACCGAGTTCGTCTGTATATAGGCGGACACAAACAGAGAAGAAAAAATGACAAACGAAACAAGAAACCAACAACACGAAGCCCCAGACGCAACTGATTTCCTTGGTGGTCGCTACCTCAAGAAAGAAGACCTCCGGGGGCCGGTTGTCGTCAACATTGAAAACGTCTGGTCCGACCGTTTCAAGAATGAGCGGAAGCTTAAGCTAGTCGTAGCATTTCGTGGATTTGCCAAACCCCTAATCCTCAACACCGACAATACGATCTGGTTGGCCGAGCATTTCGGCACGACAAAGACCGCATACTGGCGTGGTCCGATAACGCTTTATGTTGACCCCAATGTGATGTTTGGGCCAAAGCGTGTGGGTGGCATACGAATTCAGCCAGCGGCCGCACGTGATACGCAACAGGCTGCACCCGCGACTGTGCCGGATTTTCACAACCAAGGGCAACAGCATCATGAGCAGATTCCTCAGCCATCCGAACGCTCAAATGGTGCGGTCGCATTCCGCACTTACGCTGATGTATCGCAGGCGTAGAGCCTCAGATTGTTAACCCACTGGCCGGGGTGCACCCCAGCCAATTTCCGACAGTTACAGAATGGAATCCAAGACAAAAGACAAGACTGAAAACACATGCAACGGTTGGAGCAACTACGAAACATGGGCCGTAGCGTTGTGGCTTGATAACGAAGAAGCAACATATCGCTATTGGCGAGAGATGGCACAGCGTCACCGAGATGTGGCGTATACATCTGAGCAAGTTAAGGGCGGGATTTGGACACAGAAAGAGGCAGCTATCTTTCAACTTGCTGACCAACTTAAAGACGACGTTTGTAATCAGAATCCACTCGCTGATGATTCGAGCATGTATTCTGATTTGCTCGCGTCAGCACTTAGTCAAGTTGATTGGCAGGAGATAACCGCGAGTTGGCTTGATGAGTTTGACGAGCCCGTCTTGCTACACGCATACACGAGGCAACAGGCCATAGCAGATGGCAATCTTGTTGACGTTACGCCCACTGCAAAGGAAGCAGGGATTAAGTATCCTACAGCTCTGACTCGAGCCGTCTGGAATCGATACATTGAAGTCCCCGAAGGCGTTGAGGGGCAAGACGAGGACGGGCGTTTGTGGGATGTTCTCTGGATGCTTCGCATGGCTCCGAAGGGCGACGGCTCAGAGCTTCTATTTCAATTGAGAGTGCGAAACGATAACGGCAAACCCGGCCTTGTGGAACTCAAGGCGGTTTGCGGACCGGGCGACGATTTGGCCCCGGTAATAACTATCATGTTGCCGGACGAAGATTGAATTTCCGACGCCGCCCGGAGCTCTTTTCCGGGCGGTTTTCCAGAGTGAGCCACGGAATGGAATTTCGCCCAAATGGACAAGCGAAATGAGCAAGCAGCTCTCAGAGCTTTGCCCTTCGAGCCACTTACTTCATTTCACTCGGCAGGTCTTTTTCACTCCGGCCCTACGCTTTCCCGTATGGACTAAAGCCTTGTTCTTATTTGGGAACGGGACAAACTCCGGGCTCGTCGCCGCCACCGCAAACCCAACCCCTTTTTCGACCAGGCCTTTGGCCTGCCTTTCTTTTGTTCGGGCAAGGCCGAACGACCCCCTTTCACTGACTCTAGAAGATCAGCCCTTTGCATCGGGCTTCACCTCTCTCGCAGCATGTCAGGTTCGCCGCGTTGGACAAAAAGCGAGCACCTTGCGGTGCTATTTCGCTTCTTTCTCCACCGCTCGCTCACAGTCTAATAGTGTGCATTCTTCATGAAATTTGCCGCCCCAAACTCCCCCACTCCGCCCGAAATTTCATGCAAGACATGCCCACGATTAGACCCCGCTACGCATATTCCCACGGGGAAAACGCTCCGCTTCCCAGCCTCTATTGCGAGCGGTCATCACCGCCGTTTTTCTCTTCAAATCGCTAGGGCGATTGCCCTGAACGGGCCGGAACCAACCGGCTGCATCGAGCCTAGGGGCTCGCTGTCTTTCGCTCCTAGGCCGTCGCTCCAGACGCCTGCACCTCGACGGTATTGGGTGTCGACGTTTTTGGATTCGTGGTTCGTGGCCCTAAGAGTCCGTGGGCAGACAGGTTAGGTCAATAAACGGCTGCCGTTACTTCCACATTTCACTGCCCGTGAGGGCATGACGAAGGTGGAGTAGCGAAACCCGGTTTCGATGGCGTTCGACAATGGAGCTTGTCCTGTGGCATTCTGTATTGCATGAAGACAAACGAGTTCCCCAAACCCCGCAGTAGTCGTCTGCTTCCGAAGCGTCACATACCATGGCCGGTTCGCTTGTTGCCGTAGTGTTTTTTCTACCCTGATGAGATACTCATTCAGCAATGCCCAGTGGCATACGCAAAAAGTGTTGGTAATCAAGTCGAACGAGAGTACGAAGACGCGATTCGATTTGCACTCAAGAAGGCTAAGGCAAAAGAGAATCCCACTTCCAAAGCAATGGAGACGGAAGTCTCCCGGCAGATGCTTCGCATTGGCTCACGTATTCTGCCGTTGAGAAAAGAGTTTCCAGTGCTACGCCAGCGACCGCCGCGAGAAACATTCTCGAAAACTGCTATCGAGATAGCCGTTTCCAGAACGATGGC
>CAZFWL010000034.1:0-11912 GCA_964522775.1 uncultured Halomicronema sp. | reverse complement strand
CCCTCTTTCACCCAAGCATGGGACCAATGGTTAATCACCAGCAAATCCCCAAACCACTGGTGAGCCAATTCATGGGCAACAAGCATTGCAGAATTGGTCTTATCTAGGGCCGCACGCTCGTCCAACAGACAGCGATCGGTCAGCAGGGTGCAGGAGGTGTTCTCCATGCCGCCAAAGGTGAAATCTTTGATGCAAACTTGGGCGTATTTGGGAAAGGCGTAGCGGTAACCGAAGCGATCGCTAAAAAAGGCCAGCATTTGTGGCGTCTTACCCATCGTGCGCTGAGCATCTGCTTTGCGACCCTTTTGGGCGTAATAGGTGACGGGAATGCCATCCCACTCGTCGCAAATCTCGTCGAAGTCACCCACCGCCAGCGTCATGAGATAAGAGGGATGCACCTCCTCTTGTTTCCAGTGAAAGATTTTGGCGTCACCATCTTCCACCGTTTCGACCAATACACCGTTAGAAATCGCTTGATAGGGGTTAGGAACTCGCACGCGAATTTCGCTGGTGGCGAGCTGTCCCGGATAGTCGAAACAAGGGAACCAGTAACGGGAATCTTCATCTTCGCCCTGAGTCCACACCTGCACTGGTTTTTCCGGCTGATGCTCAGTCGGGGCCACAAAATACAAGCCCCGCTGGGGATTATCGCTGCGATAAGCGATCGCCACTTCGATCGCTTTACCAACCACGGTGGGATTGCTCAAATGGACATAAAGCTGCTCCCCATCGTGGTCAAACGGCTGCGCCAGGTTACCTACCATGACTGACTCAATTTGGAGATTAACCGCATCCAGCACGAGTCGATTAATCCCGCTCCGCACCGGAGTAAGGCGAATGGTGCAGGTGCCTGTGTAACGCTGTTGGGGAATATCCAGATCCAGATCCAGGGCAATATGGTTGACTTGACCTGGTCGATCCGGCGTGTAGTGAGGTCGCGCTCCCGGCAGCTCAAATGACTTGTGCTTAGGGGGTTCCGCAGTATCAAAGCCGGTGTAGTTGAGCATAATTTCCTCGAAGCTGGATAGTCATAAAGGGAGATCGCCATGCAAGCGCTATGGGGGGAGGGCGATGCTTTACTGAAAGCAGCGGCACCAACGCCACCTGCTCCATTAGATTAACGCTTCCATATAGAGATGACTGATTTGCTCCAGTCAACTTAGAGTTGACATCAAAGGTGCTGGCAGACGGAGCCCCGATTAGGCCATGCCAGCTTTTCCCTTTACTGGTAGCTCCCGACAATATTCAAATATCCGGCAGCGATCGTGGACATCACGCACCCTCCAGCCCACAATTAAACATCTCGGTTCTGTTTATCTTGCCCTTGAAGATTTTTCACGCTTTATAAACAGACTCACGGGAAGTTTCAAGAAATGCCGCTGATTTTCTCGCGGGTTGTTATAAAAGCGTTATGTGTTAAGTCCATTATCAACCGTTGAACTGATCGCCCCCTTAACGGAGAGACTTTGCGATGATGTTTCTAGGGCAGTTGATCATCAGTACAGTCGGCTTTTTCTGAACGCTCTGCAACTCTGGTAAGTATGGCCAAACAGTTTAGCGACAATCGAGTAGGTTCCCATCAGGGCAGAGCGGCATCTGCTTCAGATAATGGTGGGGCTGGCTTACCGACTGATCTGGAGCGGGCACAAATTTATGCCCTAATCGACAGCATTCTGCCGTTTGAGGCCTGTCTTTACTATCAAGTGGCACCGCTCTCCATTGAAGGCAGTTGCTTAACCATGGGCACAGTGGATCCGGATGATCCGGCTGCCACTGAATATGTCACTAAGCAGCTCTCTTACATCAACTATTCCATTCGGTTCCAAAGAATTGCGTCTGATTGGCATCGGGACTTGTTGTCTCAATACCTCAAATACACGGCTGAGAGTGAAAAGCAGCCCGACGTCGTTGATGACGCCGCCGAAAAAGCCGCCGCCGAGGCAGCCGTAGACGCCGCTGCGGGTAAAACATCGTCATCGTTTGTCTCTGATGCGGCGATCGCCCCTGAAGCAGAAGCCATCACGGGAGCAGAGATTTCTGACGAGCAGTTGCAAGCGACCCTCATCCTCGAACAGGTTGAGGAATTGACGGCAATGCTGCCTCGCGACCTAACGGCTCAGTTGGTTGCCGAAGAACAACAAGCAGCAGCCCTAGCCGACACATTTAACCCGATCACCTCATCTTCAACAGAGTCAACTGCGGCAGCCCCTCCCACCATGTGGTTGCTGGGATTTGAACTCAGGACCCTCAGAAGAGCCGGCAGTGAGTGAGGCGGCATCCCCGACGAATGAAGCACCACCGGTGATCGTGTCGCCAGCGCCAGCGGTCACGCCGGAAGCATCGCCGCCGATAGACACCGCGCCCGAGGCGCCCCAGCCAGTCATACCAACGCCATCAGCACCGATACCGCCGCTGGTGCCCGAGGCGCCCCTTCCAGAAACTGTCCAAGCCCCACCCATTGCCGAGTCCCCACCGGTTGATGAAGCACCCGCTGATGAAGACCATGACGACGACATCAGTCGTTTGCTATGTGCTTTGCCGCCCAAGGTGCTAATGCAAGCCCTCTTAGACAAGGTGGTTGGCGACGGTATTGGCCGCTTATATCTCAAGCACCACGGTCATTCCAATCAAATTTTATGGAGTCGAAATGGCGTCTTAGAGGGGCTGATTGAACCGGTCGATAGTCAAGTGCTACAAGCCGTTATCAATGAGTTCAAACAGTTAACCCACGCCACTTTGGCCCCGATCACACAACCTAAACAGGTTGAGATCGAGCGCACCCACGATGGGCAACGGATCTTACTGCGACTCAAGCTAATTCCAGGCGATGAAACCGAGCAAGCGACCTTACAGGTACTACGTGGAGCAGCGCTAGAGTTTCATCAGCAGTATCAAATAGATAGTCTCAGTCGCGATGCCCTGGATGCAGCTCAAACGTTGCAAGCCCGCTTGAATGACATGCGCGATCGCGCCCGCAAATCCCTTAACTTCCATCCATCGCGCTCCAAAACCTTGAAATCTCTAGTCAAGTTGTTGAAAGAACTCGACATTCAGATGCAAGAAATTGAAGCGGCTTATCACGCCCATGAAGATGAGTAGCCTGATCGCTCATCCTGCCTCTCGAGAAATGAGCGACCGCTGTAGCCTCATGAACGTAACCGCGGTACGGCTTCAGTAAGGGCCGAACATTTGGTTGGCGGCCTCATCAGGATCGTCGCTGTAGCAGAAATTAATGAACAGTCCTCGCATCTCGTTTTTACTCAAATAGCCATCTTGGTCTTGATCGAGTTGTGGAAAGACCAGCGGTGCATACACTGGCGACTCGTTGAAAACAGCCAACAACTGTCCCCACTCAGCTTGATCAATCTGGCCATCTTCATCTTGATCAAATACGTCAAACACTAGCTCAATTAAATCGCCAATCATTTCGGGACAAGCGCTCGTGTCGGCCAAGACATCGTCGTAATAAGCAAACCACTCACTCAGAGAAACTTCGGCGTTTTTATGAGTATCGGCTTTAGCTTCGAGTCCCTGCCACTGCTGCATCAGCTTTTCTTCCAGAACAATGTAACGGGGCGATCGCTTCGACCAGCCGCGCAGGTTCGTCAATTTTTTAAACATGAGTTCAAAGTCGTGCTTGACTAAGACTCCTGTGTAGTCTGAGTCGTAGAGGCTAAAAAGCTTAGTCAGCTTGCGTTTCTGAAGATCGGTCAGCATGGTCTTGGCCCCATGAAATGGCGGTAGTCGCTCAGTCAACATCAGCCTACAGCAGTTTTTCAAGGCCCGGGCTCATCTTTCATCTTTTATGAACTTGTAGGGTTGGCGATCGCGCAGCCATCGCCCCATGGGCTCGCTGTTCAATGTCGATAACGCCTTGCCTCTAGCAACTTCATGGAAAAGCTGTGATATGCAGTTGACGCCTCAGAATTCCATTGTTACTGTGTGAAAAGTCATTGATTCTATAACTTATGCATTGCCGCACAGAGCGATTTTATTTTTGGTTTTTTGAGGAGGTTCACTAGATGTGAATTTAGCTTTGGCTGAACTCTTCTAGTGAACCGCAGACCAGCTCTGCGGTTTTTGTGTTTTTAGGGATCATCGCTTACTCAGCAAACTCGTCGCCATGTATTACTCCGCTCCAGCTTATTGGTTTTTTAGCTTTTTCTTTTTCACTGGGCTTCGCTCCGGGTGACTAGGCCATGATGCCTGTTAACAAACCCCCGGAGCGTCCCAGACGACCGGGGGTTTTTCAATGCTTTCGCAATTCGACTGACCGTTACCAAATCACAATCAACAAGGACTCTAAATCCATGCAAGATGCCAAACTTACCGCTAAAGCCCACGCTGATCACGGCACGGTAATTGCCCTGAACGACCACGTAACCGTAGGCGGCGATGACCTACTCATCGTTGGTGGCCCCTGCTCCGTCGAGAGCCTCGCCCAAATGGAAGCGATCGCGACTCGTCTCGGGCAGCACACCATCCAAGCTTTACGTGGTGGCGTTTACAAGCCCCGCACCTCTCCCTACGCTTTCCAGGGCATGGGGGAAGAAGGATTGGCAATTTTGGATCGGGTACGGCGGCGCTACGAATTGCCGGTGATTACCGAAGTCATGGCCATTCACCAAATTGAGGCGATCGCGGCCCACGCTGACGTTTTACAAGTGGGCAGCCGCAATATGCAAAACTTTGACCTACTCAAAGCGCTTGGTGAAGTTAACCAACCCGTAGTGCTGAAGCGCGGACTCGCGGCGACCATCCAAGAACTGGTAATGGCAGCGGAATACATCGCCGCTCACGGTAATCCCAATGTCATTCTCTGTGAGCGCGGTATCCGCAGCTTCGACAACTACACTCGCAATGTATTGGATTTAGGGGCAGTCGTCGCCCTCAAGCAGCTAACACATTTGCCAGTCATCGTTGACCCGAGCCACGCAGCAGGTAAGCGTGAATTGGTGCCAAACTTGGCCCGCGCGGCGATCGCAGCCGGGGCCGATGGCCTCATGATTGAGTGTCATCCTGTGCCTGAAGAGTCGGTGTCAGACGCGCGTCAGGCTCTGTCTTTAGAAGACATGGCCACTTTAGTAGAGAGCCTACGCCCCATCGCTACGGCGGTTGGCCGCACGCTTCCCGAAGCGATCACCCCCCGGGAACCAGCATTGGTCTGAGACATTGCCTTTGCGATTAGACCCACACTGTAGACGGCTGTTGTCGCTCCCCATGATCAGGAGCGGCAGCAGCAACAACTCATACCGGTGATTCAGGTTGCGCGACTATGTACTGGCAAGAGAATCAACTCACAAAATAACCCTCAGATCAGGTTGCACTAATGAGCGCGATGCTAGCAGCCCAGTAAGCGCTTTCCAGCTAATGAGCCGAACCTGTAGCCATTAATAAATGCCTCAGTTCACCGATCGCTGCTGAGAGCGACATGAATTTTTGATGGTCGCGATCGAATATGTGATCCTGCGGTAATTATCCGCGTTAGGCTAGAAAAACTGACAGCATTAATCAGGCTAAACGGTGGTGAATGCAGAAAAATCCGTTGGCCGTTTTTAGTTGCAACGACTATGCGTGCAACAGCGCCTGATGCCATCGCTGTATCGCTTTTTTCATGGTGTCCTAGCTCTGGTCTAGGACATTCTCTTTTCCTGGCATCAGTTGTTATCGAGTTATGAATCCCATCACTCAGCTCAAAAAGAAGCTCCCCTCGCCGTTACGGCGGCTGGCCGATTTGGCCTACAACTATTGGTGGAGCTGGACGCCTGATCGGATGTCACTGTTCAGCACGATTGAGCCGACAGTTTGGCAAAATTGCTACCACAACCCCGTGGCGCTTTTAGAAGCCGTGTCTTATGAGCGGCTGTCGCAAATCGCCGAAAATCCCGATTACTTGAAACGCCTGCAGGTCCTCGCGAATCATTTCGACGCCTACATGCGCGAGCGATCTACCTGGGGGCGACGAGTGGCTCCCCACCTGACTCCCGAGGAGCCGGTCGCCTACTTTTGCATGGAATACGGCATCCATGAATCGCTGTATACCTATTGCGGTGGCTTGGGCGTGCTGGCTGGTGATTACTTGAAATCGGCATCTGATTTAGGGGTACCGATGGTCGGTGTGGGCTTGTTGTACAAACAGGGATATGTTTGTCAGCGATTAAACCGGAGCGGTTGGCAAGAAGACTTTTATCGCGACAACGACTTTGAGCACATGCCCCTGGAGCTGGTGCGCGATGAGTATGGTCAGCCCGTAACGGTAAAAGTAACGGTGCGTCAGCGGACGGTGCGGGTACAGGTCTGGAAGGCTCGGATTGGCCGTGTGGATTTGTATTTGTTGGATGCCGATCGCCCCGACAACGACCCCATTGACCGCAAGTTAACCGGACGGCTGTATGGCGGCAACCGGGAAACTCGACTAGCGCAGCAAATTTTGTTGGGCATTGGTGGTGTGCAAGTACTCCACACACTAGAAATTGAACCTTCCGTTTATCACATCAATGAAGGCAGTTCGGCCTTTGCCCTGTTGGAAGTGGTGCGCCAGGAGATGGAATATTCTGGCAGTACCTTTGACGAGGCCCAAACCTGGGTTCGCGATCGCTCCGTCTTTACCACCCATACCCCAGTGACGGACGGCAATAACGCCTTCTCCGCTGACATGATGGATTCGTTCTTTGGGCACTACTGGCCACAGCTAGAGCTGGAGCGCGAAGAGTTTTTGAATTTGGGTGCTCGCCGCATTGGCGACCCTTGGGAGCCGTTCAGCCTATCGGTGTTAGCCCTACGGATGACCCGTCAGGCCAACGCGGTCAGCCAGCGCCATGGCGAAGTCTCGCGAGAAATGTGGCAAATCCTCTATCCCGAGAAAACTGCGGACGAGGTGCCGATCGGGTATGTGACAAATGGGGCACACCTTAGCAGTTGGACAGCCCCGCTGCTGGTAGACCTGTACAGCCAACACCTGGGCAAAAACTGGTCGCAACTACACCTCAACACCACAGATATTTGGACCCATGTGGAGCTGCATCTCGCGAGCAAAGAAATTTGGCAAAATGTGGACGCGATTCCGGAGCGAGAGCTGTGGCGGCGGCATTGCATTTTGAAAGAGCGCTTGATCGCCTACACGCGATCGCAGGTATTGGCCTCTCGATTGGAGCGTAAAGAAGCCAAAGACGACATTATGGCTATCGAGCGGTTGCTCGACCCCAATGTCTTGACTCTGGGCTTTGCGCGACGTTTCAGTCCTTACAAACGAGGAGCGTTGATCTTCAAGGACTTGCAGCGGGCAATTCGTATTTTTTCCCATGCGCGGCGACCGATTCAAATCATCTTTGCGGGCAAAGCGCGCCCCGGTGATGACGAGGGCAAGCGGATCATCCAGCGGTTAATGGAATGGTGTCGCCATCCGGCGTTGCGCGATCGCGTGGCCTTTATTGAAGACTACGATATGTTTACCGCCAAGCTCATGGTGCATGGCGTCGATGTATGGCTAAATACACCCCGTCGGCCCACTGAAGCTTGCGGCACCAGTGGCCAAAAAGCGGCATTTAACGGCGTGATCAATCTGAGTATCGGCGATGGCTGGTGGTGTGAAGGACATCAGCCAGGACGAGCCGGACAACCTAGCAATGGCTGGACAATTGGCGAAGAAGTCGAAACCAGTGATCAAGAGCATCAAGACCAAATCGATGCTGATTCGCTTTACACGCTGCTGGAGCGCGAGATTGCGCCGCTATTTTACGAGCGAGATCGCCAGGGCATCCCTCATAAGTGGATTGCCATGATGAAGGCATCGATTCGCAGCAATGCACCCAACTTTAATAGCGATCGCATGGTGGCTGAGTATGTCATGCGAGCTTATTTAGACGATTTGTCAAAGCCGCTGCCCTTGAAAACCGAGCATGTGGCTTGACGGAGCGGGTACCGATGGTCATTTGGGAAGTGGATTGCTATCGCCGACCGCTGCGCAACGCAGCGGGGAAGCCGCTTTGGGAACTGTTAGTGTGCGATCGCGATTTTCAGTTTACTTACGGCGCAACAGCCCCACAGTCTGCGGTCAATAGTGACTGGCTGCAGCAACAGTTGACCCTTGCTCAGCAAAAGTCTGGGCAAACACCAGACGAGATTCGCATCTTTCGTCCTCAGTGTCTGTCGTTATTACAAGTCGCTGCCGAGCCTTTGTCATTGACCGTAGTGCCGAGTCGCACTACCCCAACCTTGAAACGCTGGCTGGTACAGCGATCGCAGTGGTATCCAAATCAATCGGAATACAGCGGCGAACCTTACGACCCGATTGCCTTAGAGCAACCGGCCCCTGTACCGATGCCCGAGCATCTCTGGGGTGAGCAGTGGCGCTTTGGCAGTCTGTCGGCGCAAGATCTGCAGGAGAGTTTGATTTACGAACCAATGCCGTTCCAGTCGGTGCCGGCAGAGTTTCTGCCCCTCAAGCAAGGATTACCCAGTACAGCAGCAATTCCAGGAGTCATTATCGATGCGGGAAGGCGATCTCTCCTCTTAGCCCAGTGGCTCCATGAACAACAGCCCGCCGCGCTAACCTACATTCCCGGTGCCCCTGATGGCGTCATTCTCGAAGCCGGATTGGTTGATCGCTGGGTGCTCACGACGTTTGAAGATACCCAGGTTGCAACCGCAGGTCAGCAGTTTCGCGAGCGCCAGCAACAAGCCCAAGGGCTCCATTTTCTACTGGTACGTCCCGACGACTCGGGCATGACCTTTACCGGACTCTGGCTATTACGCTTGTAACCTACCCAGCATGCGAATCAATGCCGCAATGCCCATATTTTTAGTTACCCAACAAGAAGCGCTGTGAAGTGCAGGGACTCCACAGCGCTTAGCAATTCCTAAACAGGATGAGATCGACAACAGGAAATTAGAACCCTTGTCGTGAAATCATCTTCTCTAGATCAGCCTGAGTTTGATGCAGCAAATGCTCTCGGCGATCGCTGTTTTGGGCCAAAGAGGGCACAAGATTTTTAGCTTGAAGAGCCATGTGTAGCTGCAAGTGAGCAACATAGTCACTGCAAGCTTCGCGAGTTGATTCGATACTTTGAGTGGAACGATTAGAAGCTGCCAGCACGTGCAATTCTCCCCGTAACGGAATTCAACTTTTCTACAGTTCTGAAATTATCACGAGGTTGTAATAAGTCTTGGCCACCTGACATGATCCGTAATGTTGACGTTGTGCCCGGCGGCCTTCACGAGAGCCCAATCTGAGAGCGTTGTTGATTCGATGTTTCTTCGCCATAGCAGCTGCACTAGGCAAGACTTTGAGTTTTCAAGACCTTAAGTTTTTCCTGAAGAGTGCCGACGACACGAGATAAAGTACACTACTCTATCAACAAGTTAGATTTGGGGCGATGACGCTCGAATTCTAAGCTTTAAGGCTCTTAGCATCAGCAAGAGCCAAATTGAGATACTACGACTTCTTGGCTTGTGACACAGCAACCTAAAATTGTTCACCTGGATATTCTGGATACCGACTACGCCAAAATCGCAGCAGGTGAGCAGATTTCAGCGGAGCATCGGCAGCGCTTGGCATGGGGAAATGCGACGATAAATCGCCTGAGCAAACAGATTGCTCGATATCGCTATGACAACATTGATCAACAAGGACGTGATGATTTGCTGTGCAACATTGCCAATACGGCTGGGCTATTCACCGCAGCCGATATGGAAGACATCAATGATCGCCAGCGGCGGACGGGCTGCTTTTATCTCACTCCAAGCGAGCGGCAACAGATTTTCAACTGGCTTCAGGACGAGTTAGCGATCGACCTAGCAATTGAACCCGAACATTAGATTGCCATACGCAATGCAGCCATTGAGGCACAACACGGGATACTAAAACTTTTTCACTCTGACCCGTTTCACAAAGCACACTGGACATCTTCTCGTTGAGCCAGAACTCACACACTCAGCTGATTGATCTGCTGACTATTGAGCTACTGAATCAGTCGTTCTATCGAGTCACCTACGAGCTCCATTAGAAAAGTCCTCTGGTGCGACTGTGCTCCCTGAATAGAAGAGCTAGGCAGAAATAGAGCTTGGGTCAACCCACAGGAAGAGCTGCTGACTCATAGCGATGGCGTACTGGTACCGGTAAACCGGTTTGCAATTTATGGCCTAAAGCTTGCAGCACATCCGCAGAAACGTAACGTGGTTGCCGCCAGAGTGGATCAGGATGCGCATCATGGTTGCCCCGAGACTCTAACTGGCGCGTCAGTGGCCGGGGACGCAACGGCGTGTTGAGCTGCACCTCATCTGGCATCAAAGCATGGGTCACCGCTTTATAGCGTTCGACATCTAGTTTGCTCCATGGTTCCATCACCATGGTCTGAATCGTAAACTGTCCGGCAAACTGCTCGCGAAAGGTCATAATGCCCGCCAGCACTTGATCGAGGTTTAGACCTGCGACAGGACGGTTGAGGGATTGCCATTGGTCAGCCGTGACCGCGTCAATTTTGACAGCGACGATATCAGCAGTAGTGAGGTCTTGGCGCACGGCGCGATCGCTTAACAACGTTCCATTGGTTAGCACGACGACCGGACGCTGCAGTTGCTGGCGAGCCAACTCAATGACAGCAGCCAAATTACTTGCCAACGTGGGTTCACCGCTGCCACTCAGAGTGATCACGTCAATCGCTTCGTCAGCAATCTGTTGCAGTTCTGCCTGCACTTGTTGCGTGGGTACAAACTCGGCGCGATCGCAGGTCAACTGCTCGATAACGCCGAGCTGGCAATAGCGACAGTTAAATGAACAACTAGAAACAGCGCCAATTAAGTCAATCCCTAAAGATTGGCCAAATCGCCATGAGCGAACTGGCCCATACACTGCGGGTACGGTTATCGAGGTCATGCACCCAATACTCCCAAATCTGAAGAGTCTCTGCCTATCAATCTGGCCGAATTCATCGGCTTTGGCACTGAATAGAAATAATCTGCAACGGTTTATCCACTGCCACTTATAACGCGGGTCGCAGCAAGAGGGCAGTCGCATCTTGAGCCGCTAGGGCTGGGGCAAAGTAATAGCCCTGACCAAATTGGCATTTGTTTTTCTGCAAATACACCAACACATCCTGGTTTTCGATGCCTTCGGCAATAACCTCTAGGTTGAGATTGAGTGCCAGATTGATAATCGCTTTGATGATCTCATAATCACGCAGATCACTCTTTTGAGAATTGAGATTCAAAATGAACGATTTATCGATCTTCAAGATATCCACCGGAAATTGATGTAAATAGCTAAGAGATGAATAACCGGTGCCAAAGTCATCCATGCAGACGGCAATATCACGCGCCCGAAATTCATTCAGAGTTTGTACGGCCAAGACGCTATTGGTAATGAGCACACTCTCGGTAATTTCTAACTTCAGCGATCGCCCCGTTAGGTTCGCAGTCGTGAGAGCATGGTCAATTTGCTGAATGAGATCGGGTTGCGAAAATTGGCGGCCCGACAAATTGACACTCATCGTCACGTCTTGAAACTCTGGCCCCATCTGCTGCCACCGACTGAGCTGTTGGCAAGCCTGGTTCAAAACCCATAGGTCAATGGCGGCAATGAGCCCAGTATCTTCGGCCACCTCAACAAAGGCCGCCGGATATAGCAGTCCACGGGTAGGATGCTGCCATCGCACCAACGCTTCGAAACCGGTAATACGCCCCGTCGATAATGCCACCAGCGGTTGAAAATAAAGTCGAAATTCATCATGTTTGATGGCATGGCGCAGATCGTGTTCGAGGGTCATCCGCTCTAAGGCGATCGCATGCATTGAGGCATCGAACACTATGTATTCACTGCCACTTTTCTTCGCTTCGTACATCGCGATGTCAGCATTTTGAACGATTTGTTCCGGCGACGTGTGGTAACTACTGCTGAACGTGATGCCGATGCTGGC
>CAZFWL010000033.1:7447-11952 GCA_964522775.1 uncultured Halomicronema sp. | reverse complement strand
CCTTGGCAAAATCTCCTTTCTCCAAGCGCGTGAAGACGCCCACCGTCTTGCAAATGGAGGCGGTGGAATGTGGGGCGGCAGCCTTAGGGAAAATCCTCCGCTACTACGGCAAAACGGTGCCGCTGGCAGAACTGCGGCAAGCCTGCGGGGTTTCGCGAGATGGGGTTACCGCCGCTAGCGTGCTCAAGGCGTCTCGCACCTACGGATTGGACGCCTCCGGTTATAAAAAGAGCCTGGAACGCGTACTGCAAATGTCGCCGCCGTTCATTGTGTTCTGGCATTTCAACCACTTTCTGGTGGTCGATGGCTTTACGGAAAAATGGGTCTACCTGAATGACCCGGCGACGGGCCCTCGGCGAGTCACCCATGAAGAGTTTGATGAAGGCTATACCGGGATTGCTCTGGGTTTTGAACCGGGCGAAAACTTCGAACCGGGTGGCCAAAAAGAACAATTAGTCGGGACGCTGTGGGAACGACTCAAACCTTCTACGGGTGCCCTGCTGCTAGCGATTATTGCCGGATTTTTTCTGGTGTTGCCAGCCCTGATTTTGCCCGCGCTGAGCCGTATCTTTGTGGATTCGGTATTAGTGGGCGGGCGGCTGGAATGGTTGCCCTACATTCTGTTGGGGCTGCTGCTCATCGCCATTGTGGAAGGGTGGCTGACAGCGTTGCAGCGGCGATATTTGCGATCGCTCCGCATCAAACTGGCGGTGGGGATGACCAGCCGCTTTGTGTGGCATGTCCTACGGCTGCCGGTCGGTTTCTATGCCCAACGGTTTGCGGGAGAAATCGCGAGCCGCATTCGTCTGAATGATGAAGTAGCGGCGGTCCTCTCGGGGCGGTTGACGACCACGGTCATCAGCTTGGTGCTGGTGGTGTTCTATGCGCTGGCGATGGCGCAGTATGACTTGCTGTTAACGGCGATCGTCGTCGGGTTCGCGATCGTCAACGTCGCCGTTTTGCAATGGATTGGTCGCCAGCGCACAGATGCGAATCTACGGCTCTCTCAGGAACGGGGTAAAGCGGCTGGGGTGGCGATCGCGGGGCTCCAGAACATGGAAACCATCAAAGCTTCTGGTTTAGAATCCGATTTCTTCGCTCGCTGGGCGGGCTACTACACCAAATCCATCAACGCCCAACAGGAACTTGGACTGACGAACCAAGTTTTGGGCATTCTGCCTTCGCTACTGTCTGCCCTCACCAATCTGGCGTTACTGGTAGTCGGGGGCTGGCGGGTGATCAATGGCGAACTCAGCATTGGCATGCTCGTCGCGTTCCAGCTATTGATGGTGAGTTTTCAGCGTCCGGTCAATCGCTTGGTCAGCTTTGCCAGCACGTTGCAAACCCTGCAAGGCAACCTCACCCGTTTGAATGATGTATTGGCCAATGATGTGGATGGACAGCTGATCGGGCAGGGGGGCGGCGGAGCAGGGGAGTCAGCAACCTCTTTCTCCCCTGCTCCGCCGCCCCCCCGCTCGGCACAAGACATTTCCCATCGTCTCTCTGGGGCGATCACCCTCCACAATCTCTCCTTCGGCTATCACCCTCTGGAAGCGCCGCTGATTGAAAACCTGAATCTGGAGATTCAGCCAGGACAGCGGGTCGCCTTTGTCGGTGGTAGCGGTTCGGGTAAATCGACCCTGGCGAAGGTGATTGCGGGATTGTACGAGCCGCGATCTGGAGAAGTCTGTTTCGATGGCGCGCCCCGTCAAGCGATTCCTCGGGACGTACTGACGAACTCCCTGGCCGTAGTCGAGCAGGATATCCTGATTTTTGAAGGCACCTTTCGCGACAATCTCACCCTGTGGGACACCACGATTCCCGACATTGACTTGCGAAAGGCCGCCGAGGACGCCGCCATTATGGACGTGATTTTGGCGCAACCCTACGGTTTTGATGCTCAGCTGTTGGAAGGGGCTTCCAACCTCAGTGGCGGGCAGCGGCAGCGGCTGGAAATGGCTCGCGCTCTGGTGGGCAATCCTTCCATCTTGATTCTCGACGAAGCAACCAGCGCCCTGGACACCGAAACCGAAAAAATCATCGACCAAAACCTGCGCCGCCGGGGCTGCACCTGCATCATCGTGGCCCACCGCCTCAGCACCATTCGCGACTGTGATGAAATTCTGGTGCTCGATCGCGGCAAAGTTGTGCAACGCGGCACCCACGAAAGCCTCTGGGAGGAGGGTGGCCATTATGCCCGGCTGATCAAAAGCGAATCCGGTTAACCGACTGCTTCCCCCAACTCTCCGCTGCTCCCTTTCCCCTATTTGCTCATGATCGCCACCGCCAGCCCACCTCGCATCATTACCGCCAACGAGCCGTTGCTGCTCACCGACCCCTCCCAACTGTGGCAGCTCAAATCGGGCCAAATGGCCGTTTTTGCCGCTGCCTTTACCGATGGACAGCCCGTCGGCCCCCGGCACTATCTCTTCACTGTGGAAGCGGGCGAAGCCCTCTTCAGTGCAGACGTTTGCCATGTCACCGGTCTGGGCTTGCTTGCTGTCGCCGTTGAGCCGTCTGAGGTGGTGGCTCTGCCCCTGAGCGAAGCTGACGATACCGTTCTGCCTCTCGAACGCCTCAAACAGTTGGTCGACCCTTGGGTGCATCACCTCGGCCAAGTTGAGGGCATGCCGAGCACGACTCGGCAGGGCACTGTACCCGAAATCCACTACATTTCCCTGACCACAGGGAATATTTGTCGCCCTTCCGAGGGGGCGGTGTCCTGGATTCGCATGCAGCATGGCCAATCATCCTGGATGGGCAATCCCCAGTTTCCCATCGCGTCCGAAACGGGCTGCTTCCCCATCGGGCACTGCATGTTTATCCAGGCCCAAGACCACATCGAATTTTTCATTCGCCCGACGGCAGAAGTCAAAAATCGCAAGATTATCATCCGGGGGGTGAAGCAGCTCCACGTCTACTTCTTCAGTACCCTAGTCCAAATTGAAGAACGGCGCGATCGCATCAGCCTGCGACGGTTTCAGCAGCGGCAACAGCTGAATCAGGATGTGACGCAAAAAGTCGTCCGCACCCTCTCGGGCGTGCTGGAACAGAAAGATTTTCAAGAAATCGATTCCCCCCTGCTAGCAGCAGCGGGAGCGGTGGGTAAAGCCCTCGGTGTCACCATCGAACCGCCTGCCCCTTCCGAAAATTCGGCGCGAACGAAGGAACCCCTGGCCGCGATCGCCCGTGCCTCCCAACTGCGTTTACGGCGAGTGCTGCTGCGGGGGCAATGGTGGGAAAAAGACAGCGGTCCCCTCGTCGCCTACACCCGCGCGGATCGGCACCCGGTGGCATTACTGCCCAGCCACGGCAATCAATATGAATTGTTTAATCCCGTTGCCCTGAATGAAGGTGCCGCCTCGGCACGGACGCCCGTTACCCAGGAACTCGCCAACACCCTCGACCCCATTGCCTTTGTCTTTTATCGACCGCTGCCAACGAGTGGAGAGCTCAATGCCCTGTCATTGCTGAAGTTTGCCTTTCGGGGACAGGAGCGCGACTGGCTCGCCATTTTACTGACGGGAATCGCTGCCACCCTCATCGGGATGCTGGTGCCCCAAGCCACCGCGGCGCTGGTGGATACGGTGGTGCCCTATGGCGATCGCCCCCTGCTGGTGCAAATTGGGTTGGGACTCTTAGCCGCCGCCTTTGGGGCCTCAGCGTTTCGGTTAGCGCAAGCGATCGCCACCATGCGGGTAGAAACGGGTTCCGACGCTCACCTCCAAGCCGCCGTGTGGGATCGGCTGCTCAAGCTCCGCACGTCCTTCTATCGCGACTACGCCACGGGCGACCTGAATTCCCGCGTGTCTAGCATTTCTGCAATTCGCCGCAAGCTCAGCGGTTCCGCCCTTCAGGGCATCTTCTCAGGCGTCTTTTCTCTACTGAACCTGGGCTTGCTGTTCTACTACAGTCCCCCGCTGGCCCTGATTGCGTTGCTTGTGGCCCTGGTGATTATGGGCGTCACCGTCGCTTCAGGCCTGGTGCTTGTCCGCAAATACAAACCCCTGCTGGAAATTCAGGGCCGACTGTATGGCCTCGTGGTGCAGCTCATCAACGGGGTGTCGAAACTGCGCATTGCCGGTGCGGAAGAACGGGCCTTTGCCGCTTGGGGGCAGCGCTACGGTCAGCAGCTGCGCCTCACCCTCAGTACCCAACAGCTAGAAGATGCGGTGGATGTCTTCAACAAGGTGTTGCCCATCTTCACCACGCTGATTTTGTTCTGGCTCTCCAGCCAGTTCATCGGCAATACCAGCGGTAACGGGCTCTCCACGGGCACATTCCTGGCCTTTTCCGTCGCGTTTGGCACCTTCATTTCCGGCGCGACGAGCCTCAGCAATACGCTGGTGGATCTGCTCGATGTCGTCCCCCTCTGGCAGCGGGCGCAACCGATCCTCGAAGCTGAGCCGGAAGTGAACCTGACCAAAGCGGACCCCGGCCAGCTCTCGGGAGCCTTAATGTGCGATCGCGTCAGCTTCCGCTACCAACCCGACGGCCCCCTCATC
>CAZFWL010000033.1:0-7425 GCA_964522775.1 uncultured Halomicronema sp. | reverse complement strand
GTGAGCTTTGAGGCCCAGCCAGGGGAATTCATTGCCCTGGTCGGCCCCTCGGGGTCTGGCAAGTCCACTGCCATGCGCCTCCTGCTGGGGTTCGACAGGCCCGAAAAGGGCAACGTTTACTTTGACGGGCAGGACTTGTCGGGGCTGGATGTGGTGGCGGTGCGGCGACAGTTTGGCGTGGTGCTGCAAACTAGCCGCCTCAGTGCCGGTTCCATTTTTGAAAACTTGGCGGGCGGTGCCCTCATTTCGATGGAAGACGCCTGGGATGCGGCTGAAAAAGCTGGACTTGCGGATGACCTGCGCGCCATGCCCATGCAAATGCACACCGTCGTCAGCGAAGGGGGCACGAACCTGTCTGGCGGTCAGCGTCAGCGCCTGCTCATTGCCCGTGCCTTAGCCGTGAAGCCCAAAATCATGCTGATGGATGAGGCCACCAGCGCCCTGGATAACCGCACCCAAAAGATCGTCACCGACAGCTTGGATCGCCTCAACGTTACCCGCGTCGTCATCGCCCACCGCCTCAGCACCATCCGCAACGCCGATCGCATCTATGTTGTGGAAGCCGGTCGCCTGGTGCAGCAAGGCAACTTTGACGAACTAGCGGCTGAGGGCGGTTTATTTGGTCAGTTGATTAAACGTCAGATGGCCTAAACAAGTGCTGTAGATAGGCTATGCCAGTCTGGTAGAGAGCAAGAGTAATTTCCTCCCTCGTAGAACCCCGCCTTTTAACTTGTTAGGCTTACAGAGAAATGCTGAGGTCTACAAAGAGATGAAAGACCTCAACCTCCTTGTCTCGATCCTGAGGATGGATATGTCGAGACTTGAAGCGACTTGAGATATCTCGAATGCTATCCAGGACAGCCGTGGGATGCTTGGCGACCATTGCCTTGGCTGCCGTAATGCAAGCTGTCATGTCACGATTCGTGCTAAATGTCAGCAAGACCCCGTACCCATGACGCCAGGTGAGGTATCCGAACAGTTGATCCAAGGCTTCACCGTATTTCTTTGGCCCATTCCATCGCTTGCACTCGACAATGAGCGATCCGCCCCCTCCGCTTCTAAGGTACAAGTCCGTCTTGCCCTTCTTGCTGAACGTCTCTGCTGAAGATCCCGGATAGTTGACGTTGAGCATACTCAAGACGAGGTCGCGCAGCTCTTCCTCCTCGAGCTTGCTGTAGACGGTTGGCGTGACCTCCAGTTGCCTCGCGTAAGTTTCGACAAAGTCTACGATCTCAACCACTGACTTAGGATCCAGCTCCGGCTCGGGTGTGCCCGGCCTAAGAGCGGGCTTCAATGCACGCGGTTTCTGGTGTACCTTTACCGGCTTTGGCGCCCTTTCGCTCTGATGCAGAGGTATCTTGAGCTTCTCAGTTAGTGCCTTGAGCTTTCCGAAATGCCTCTCAAGTTCATCGCGCTTGCGACGCCATAGCGGCTCGATTCTCTGGCGAAGTTGCGCGTTGCCAGTTTTAACGTCGTTGTTTCGGCCTCCGATCCAGAACCGCACTTCATCCAAGGCTCTCTCGACGGCCTTCTCGTCTGCATCGGCCTCTATGACTAATATGTCACTTTCGAATCGCCAGTCGGGCTCTCCGGAAAGTCTGACACTGCTCGGCATAAGTTCAAGGAAATCTCGCCTCTGTGAATGTTGGGAAACTGGTATCCTTATGCGAACCTTAGGCTCCTCAACCTCCATCATCCGGCCGAAGTCGTTGATTTTTCTCTTGCCGATGAAGGTCTCCATAGTCATCGCACCTTCGTCAAACTCAAGGGTCTCCCAGGCGAGACGGTCAACCAGATGGTCGAGGTACTCCTCAAATTCAACCTGTGCTAGGTAGTCGGGTCGCTCCTTTTCAAGCTCCGCGGCAACCAGCCTGTTTAGGCTTGCATAGTACGTCTGAAAGCCAGGCTTATTGAGCATCCCTCGTTCCTCCAGTGGCCCTATTCTAATGTCTCGGATGTGCGCCTAACCTTATACAGGAGCAGACACAATTTATAGTTCAGATCCAATATTTATATTGACCCGACGCATGTTTCTGCGATCGCTTCAGCATGCTCCTTTGCAGGCCATAGAAGTTAAGGGCAATAGTCGTGGGGGCGATACATATCCTGAAGTCGTTGTTCTAGAATCGGTTGAAACTTCTCGATGTTGTGCGAGCTGGCATGCAAATACCGGACGACGCGATAATTCCTGACGCTAAACTAACTCGCTACCTTTTAGTTCCAAAAGCTCGCAACGACAAGTCTAAATTTCTGGCGAAAGCCGGTTTCACCCTTAACAACCCAGATGATTTGAAGATGTCCTTGAAATCGCTCGCTAATGCCAACCCGGCGACTGAAGATGACCGCAACGAATATGGCACCTTCTATCGAGTGGCCGGGCAATTGGTCGGTTTAAACGGAGTGGTGCTATCCGTTGTTACCATTTGGCTACAGCGTCAAGTCGATGACCAATATCAGTTTGTCACCCTCAAACCATCGAAGGAGACCTCGTGATGTCTTTAGAGCTGTACCAGGAAGTTGCCCTCACCCGTGACCTTCCAGAACATCAACTCCGGGCAGGCGACGTGGCGACGTTGATCGATTTCGTCCCTCGTCCCGAGGGCGGCGAGATCGGTTGCCTGCTAGAAGTCTTTAATGCGATCGGCGAATCAATTGCCGTGATTGCCGTTTCACAATCTGCGGTTGAAGCGCTGCGATCCGACGAAATTTTGACGGTACGGTCTTTGCCAAAAGCAAGTTGAGCTAACGGCGATTGCCCCATCACTGAGACAAATATTGCGAGAAGAATTTGCTGTAGAGACCGCAACTCACGGTGGCCAGATTACCCTCCAGCTTGATGAGGCCGATACTCTCCAGCCGATACGCCATCATCGGTGGTAGTTCCACCGGCTCATCAGCGGCAATCACCGTTAACAACGCCGACTGCAAATCTTGATACGGGTGAATCGCGGCGAGCAAGTGACGCAGGTGGTCGCTGTAGATACCTGACTGGGTATGGGCATTGGCGATCAGTGCCGCGACGTCGGTGCACTCCTGGCTAAGATGATACAGCGCTAACCGTACGAGGCCTGGACGGCAGCTAATGACCTTTAGCAGTGGCATCAGTCGATTAATGCCGTCACTCCCCAGCAACCCTTGCAGACCATGCCGCTCGACTAAATCTTGAATTTGGGGAATGGTAAATTCTGGCAGCGGAATGGAAAGCCCCACATTGAAAGGAGATTGTTTGATTTGCAGGGGCACATAAATGTCCGTCGCGTGGGAGAGAATCCAGCGCACCTTACGCCATTCCTCGATTTCCTTAGCGTCTTCATACCACGATCGCAGCAGCGGCAAAAACTCCGCCGAAATTTGTGAAAACTGAAACAGCTCGTTGACTTCGTCGAGGGCGATCGCCACTGGCTGCTCCAATTGCTTGAGCAAATACTCTTCTAAATACAAGGTGCAGCTGACCTTGCTGCCGATGTCGGCATTCCAGTAGTCATCCAATCGCGGTGGGATGCCCAGTTGGTGGCTGATATTGGCGCAAAACCACCGCAAAAAGCGATCTAAATCTTGCAGTGTCGCCTGATCAACGCGATGCAGACTCAATGGCACCACCCGGATGCCATGGGACTTGGCTTCGTGGAGAATGCGCCGGAGTAACGACGTTTTGCCCATTTGCCGGGGACCCTTGAGCCGAATCAGGCTGCCTGGTTTCACCACCTCCGCAAAAGTGCGCGTCTCGATCGGGGGCCGCTCGATGTACAACCGGGAATTAAGCGGTACCGGGCCGTTGGGGAACTCAATGGTGACGCCGACCGGCGGTGCCGGGACGACCGGGAGCGAGGGGGGGCGTTCTAACGGGCTAGCGGCTGGTACCTGACTCCGGGCGTACCGACTGAATACGGCTTTGACGTTACTTTTCGATACCTTTTCGCCGAGCGCCGCTGACAGCATTTGCCACAGCCGAAAGCCAATATCGCGGATGTAGCTGTGCTCGTAGTTGTACTCGTCCGCAATTTCGGCATAGGTTTTGTCTTCCCACACCTGGCAAAAGACCGTCTCTTGCAAATTGCTCAGGGGCACGGGCAAGAGTTTGTCCAGTAGAGCCAGAGCGTCTTCCGCAGGCATCTCCGATTCCTGATTGCTTACACCGCAATCCTAAGAGATCGATAGGGTCCGATGACATGACTACAGTCAAGTTCCAGCAAATTCCAACATCCCCAGCGGGCGTCTGGTCACCCTCAGAAGGGGGCCGATTTTTTCAGGCGGAAGGGATTTGGAGACAGAGCTTAATCTAAATATCGGCAGTTCGCAGTTAAGGTTGTGGCGACTGCTGCTGTTAAGGATGAGCGCTGATGGAAGCTGGTACCAACATAATTGGCCTCGCCTTGGCGGTGTGTTTGGCGCTAGTACATATCTTCGCTAGCCAAGCTCGGTGGCTGACCAAGATTCCTGAACGCTATTGGGTGTCCGTCGCGGGCGGGGTGTCGATCGCTTACATCTTTCTCGATATCTTGCCAGAGCTGAGCCACGCCCAAGCAGAGATTGCCCACAGCGACATTGCCCCGATTGCCTATCTAGAAAAGCATGTGTACGTGCTGGCGTTAATTGGCCTGACCCTGTTTTATGGGCTGGAAAAACTGGCGCTGCGATCGCGCGATCGACGGCAATATACCCACGGCGAAGACTGCACTCACCCTGGTGTGTTTTGGATTCACATCCTGGCATTTGCGATTTACAACCTGATTTTGGGCTATCTCCTGCGGGAATCCGAAAATCATGGCCTGGTCGCCTGCCTCGTTCTCTTTTTTGCCCTCGCCCTACACTTTGTCGTGAATGATGTGAATCTGCGAGAACACCACAAACACCTGTATGACCTGATGGGGCGCTGGTTGCTGGCAGGTGCGATCGTCTTTGGCTGGTTGCTCGGCGAAGCCTTTCAGCTCGAAGAAGCTGCCGTGCTCGCCATTTGGTCATTGATGGCAGGTGGCATCATCCTCAATGTGTTGAAAGAAGAATTGCCCGCCGAGCAGGACAGTCATTTTGGCTTTTTCTGCGCTGGAGCGATCGGGTATGGACTGGTTTTATTGGCTGCTTGAATCCGGCCGATTGCTACAAGCCATTGCCGCCGGTAGAGAATCATTGCGCTTTTCCCCAACCGACTCATTACACAATCTCGAATATTCAAAGCCGATAAAATCGCATTCAAATTATTCCTATGTCAGAACAACTCACCCAAATCACCGAGCAGCAGTGTAAAAGCGCGCCCGCCACTTACAGCGATCTGAAAGCGCTGTTCCTCAATTGCACCCTGAACCGGACGCCCGTCCTGTCTCACACTGAAGGGGTGATCAACATTGCCAAAACCATTTTTGAAGCCAACGGCGTAGAAACCAAAGTCATTCGCCCGGTAGATTATGAAATTCCAGCTGGGTTAGGGATAGACATGTCGGAAACGCCAGAGTGGGAGCGGGATGATTGGCCCCAACTGCAAAAGGACATAGATGCCACTGACATCCTGGTGCTGTGTACCTCCGTATGGCTGGGGGAGAAAAGCTCTGTTTGTAACCGGGTGCTAGAGCGCATGTACGGCTACACCCACGCGCTCAATGACAAAGGTCAGTATCGCGATTACGGCAAAGTCGGCGCGACGCTCATCACCGGTAACGAAGACGGCATTAAGCACTGCGCCATGAATATCCTCTTTTCGCTGTCCCACATTGGGTACACCATTCCGCCCCAGGCGGATGCCGGTTGGCTGGGCGAAGTTGGTCCCGGCCCCTCGTATTTAGATCCCGGTTCCGGCGGGCCAGAGAATGATTTCACTAACCGCAACACGACATTTCTGGCTTGGAACTGCATGCACTTGGCTCGAATGCTGAAGGATATGGGTGGCATTCCGGCCCACGGTAACCAACCCGATGTTTGGGACGCAGGCTGTAAGTCTGATTTCAATAGTCCCGAACACAAGCGATAGATTAGATCGCTCTGCCTGAAAACAGGTGATATTTGGAACGTTTTTCACGAGCTAACGGAGCTGGGTAGATGGGCAAAAAATCCCGCGATCTATCGAAATCAAAATAGAGAAACTTCCTCCTTAATCAGTGTTCTGCGTGGTCTTAAATATCGGCAAGAACTGTATTGTATTTTCTGGCAGAGCAACAGCTATTTAAAGCGCCCCATCTTGGTGATGCGGTGTCGCTAATCGAGAGGCAGAGCCATGAGCCGAATCGTCTTAACCACCATTGGATCTTTTGGCGATTTACATCCCAAAATTGCGATCGCGCTTGAGTTGCGCCGCCGAGGTCACCAGGTGGTGTTTGCCACTCATCAGGAATATCAGGACAAAATCGAAGGTCTCGAATTCGAGTTTCATCGCATGCGCCCTGACAACACCGCGCTCAACGATCCTGAAGAAATGGCCCGCATGATGGACCTGAAAACAGGCACAGAGTACGTGGCTAGAAACTGGATTTGCGCGAGCTTACGTGAAACCTATGCAGATTTGATGAATACGGCCCAAAATGCCGATCTCATCATCCATGGCGAAGGCGTACTGGCCGCCCGATTAGTGGCCGAAAAGTTAGGAATTCCGTGGGTGCCAACGGTTCTGCAACCTCTAGCCTTTCTCTCCGCTTACGATCCATCGGTGCTGCCGGTGCTACCTCCCTTATTTCAACTACCGGGCTTGAGTTTTGTTGTCCAGCGTGGAATTCGTCCCCTCTCAAAAATCTTGACTAGAACTTGGGCGCAACCCCTGTACCAACTCCGGCAGGAGCTTGGCTTGCCTCCATTGCAGGGCAATCCGTTGATTGATGACAAATACTCCCCTGATTTAGTACTGGCGATGTTCTCATCAGCTTTTGCTGAGCCCCAGCCAGATTGGCCAATCAATACAGTCCAGACAGGATTTACGTTCTACGACGGCAGCAAGACCGGTAGACAACTCCCTCCCGAATTAGAGGATTTTCTGAAGGCCGGTGAGCCGCCCATTGTATTTACGCTCGGGTCAGCCGCCGTTGTGTCTCCAGGGCAATTCTACGAGGAAAGTATTGGAGCCGTCAGATACTTGAAGCGCCGTGCTGTCCTACTGATGGGGAAGAATGTCCCGCCCGCCGATCTGCCAGACAGCATCATGGCCGTGAACTATGCACCTTACTCTCAGATTTTCCCGCGCGCTAGTGCGATCGTTCATCAAGGGGGCATTGGCACCACGGCTCAGGCATTACGGGCGGGTCGGCCAACGCTGGTCACCCCGTACAGCGTTGATAAACCCGACAATGCCGCCAGAGTTAAGCGCTTGGGCACTTCACGAACCATTGCGCGCAAACAATACACAAGTGATCGGAATCAGTGTCGACAATACAGAAAGTCATGCCGAGTTTGCAGAAAAATACAGCCTGCCTTTTCCATTGCTAGCTGATATTGGTGGCAATATAG
>CAZFWL010000032.1:0-11954 GCA_964522775.1 uncultured Halomicronema sp. | reverse complement strand
TATCTAAAAATTCTTTGAAGTCATTTTACGCCCTCCGGAGAGCCTTGGGAGCAGAACCAGAAGCGAACGGCCAATACTCTGAAAGGCAAAGAAAGCAAATATGGCAATGCAAAAATGATTTTAGAGGAGCACTAAAAGGCGACCTAAATTTGCTGTATGCAGAGGAAGAAGAGGATTAGGAGAAATTGTCAATCTAATCTTCATCAAGAAACATAATGTCAACTCGGCAGAATCCAGTGAATTTCAGCGGCTTTCCCTATATTTAGAGGCTGCCAAAAATAGAGATTTTCGAATCAAGACTATGTTTATATTTGCTTGTTAGTAACTATGAATGGCCGGTTGAGGAATTACAGACTATATCTCAGCATATGCATATTGCTCGTGCTATCGACAGCGTTAATCTGCCGACATAGGTTGCCCATGCACTCTTTAAGCTTGAGTTCAATCTGCTTGACAGTTGTTCTGCTGAATAGGCTGTATTCTGTGTTTTTTTCATATCCTGTAATCTGCGCATGTTGGGCATGACTGTAGTAATCATACATGCGGCAAGTTTATTCTCACTTAAACATAATATTCCACTTAGGCTTGACCTTAGAATAAGTAAAACTGAGATTAATTTGTTGTGAGCTGAGTCGTTCAGTTCCTTGAGTTCCCTAATTCTGCCAAGAAATCAGACTAATTTATTAGAAAGATCAGTCTAGTAAAAAGACTGATCTTTCTAGCTGATTCCAAAAAACTGACTGAAGCAGATGAATATCAACAGAGATTTAAATTAAGTTGATTGCGCATACTTCTCAATCCATTTTTTCCTTTGACCATGTAGACTTTCCTTGATTTGATCAGGAATACCCCAATAAAGTGCCAACAAAGAGTCGACTGCACCTATTTCCCATTGATTCCCTAACCATTTATTAAAATCAGGACATCCACTAGGAGATAACCGAGATCCTGACTCAGGATAAATAGTCATTTCTCCCAAAACAATACCTTGCTGAGCGCAATATAAATCTACTCTTACAAAATCTAAGTTGCAACTCAAGTTCTCCGCTGTCCGAATCATTTCTTCCAAATTATGAGGCTTGCTTGGTATTTCATCTGGCAACTTTTCCTTGTACTTTGTTAGCTCTATTCTTGTCCAATCAGGAGTAAAAAAGACATTTCTATTATATCTCCTATAGATAGGTGAGCCGACGCTTATAGCCTTCACCTTTCCGTCGAAAGTATATAGTCTACAATCATCTGGAATCTGATCCTCATCAGTTTTCAGCAGCTCTTCGATGACAATTTTAGGATGAATTTCTTGATAGGCCCATTCTTTTGTAATATGAGTTTGCTGAAGCCAACTCTTGCATATTTTAACAGTTTCATCTCTGCTAATTTTATGCCTTTCCGTGGATTTTGTTTTTACGAGCCGACCATAGTTATCAACAAAATGTCTGCCATTGCTGAATATGTACAGGTCGGACTCCAAACAAATAATATTCCAGCCGCAGCCATGATTTGCCTTAATCATATAATTTGCGGGTAAGCTATCAAACGGAATTAACTCTGGAGTCTCTGTCACATATAGAAGAGGAGCTGTTTTGACTCCTCTTTCCTCGGCAAACTTCTTGACTTCATATTTATCTTGAAGAGTGACGAATAATGGATTCCTCTGCCTTTTCATTCTCCATTTTACTTTTGTTGAAAAATCAACTCCAGATTTAAAGTTAAATATTTTCATAGAAATAGAATGAAATATTGGGCGAAAATCAAAAAACAACTGACTAGGCTTAGCTAGTCGAAACTAAGATGCACACTTATACGAATATCATGTTTTTTTGATAGCCTTATATACTCCCGAAAAGAAATACATAAACACCTATATAGATAAAGTTGCTGATAAGTTCTCAGGGACTTTCAGGTACATTAAGAGGCGAGTTTTCATACAGTCGAAAGAATATTAAATTCACGACTCTAGCGAATGACACCGTCTTAGGTGATATGGGATTTGAGGGACTTTGTAAGTCTTGGCCCCTTACTGAATGTGGCTCTCATGGGCTCACTGTAGGAAAGCCTAAGAGGATGTTTGAAAAGTAGAAAAGCTTTCACGCCATAGCTATCGGTACCGAATACCTGACAGCCTCATGAAAGCGACGATCAAATCGTATCCCAGCAATCTCACCGCCGCCAAATGGCACTTCATCGCGTCCTATTTGCCAGTCGCCAAAGCTGGCGACAGACCCCGCAGGCTCTATTTGTAAGCCATGCTCAATGGAATTTTCTGTGGGCTGATTTCCGGGTGTCGTAGGGGCATATTGCCCAGAGAATTTCCGGCCTGGCAAAGCGTCTACAATCATTTCCGGCGTTGGTAACGCGATGGTGTTTGGGAGCAGATTCACCGTATATCCCAAGCCGTGGGGACGATTAAAGTGACATCGCTCTGGTGGTCCCAGCGTAGCCATCATTGCCACCCAATCGGCAAGATAGGCACCTTAATTAACCATGCCGTCGGCTTTGATGGTGGGCGGCATATCAAGGGGCGTAATCGCTATGTACACGGGATACCCATCATGGTGGTCCTGACTGCGGTGAATGGGCTTGACCCTGCCGGTGGCCAAACGCTGTTTAGCCGACTCCAGGAACAGTGCCGATGCTTCAAGCGATTGTGGTTGATTTACACCGATGAGACCTATCGAGGAAGCCTTTGTAAATCAGGTGTTTGACACTTATCGCTGGTTGCTAAGCCGTGATGCGCAAGCGATCGGCAACGGGAATTTCACGTCCTGCCCAAGCGTTGGATCGTCGAACGCACCTTTTATTGACTGCATTGGTGTCGGCGTTTGAGCAAAGATTACGAAGGATTGCCTGAAACCGCAGAGACCTTCATCTATCTAGCGATGGTTCGTCTGATGCTCAAACGGTTGGCATAAACTCGAACTCTTTAAACGCCTTCTAACACACGAAAAGGAGCACGGTAATCACACCATGCTCCTCGAATACACCCTATACGCAAGTTTGGTTGTTTCCAACCCAGTTAAGACGAGAATCTGTTTGAGTAACTGCAGAGCAGTCTAGATTTATGGCTCAGTTTGCAAGGTTTGAGGCTGCAAGAAAGAAACCATTTGGTCGATACCGCGTTGAATTCGGCGAGTTACTGTCATTGGGCTCACGCCAATACGTTCTGCAACTTCTTTCCGGGACAGGCCGTTGAAAAAGACGTATTCAATCGCGGAACGCGTCTTATCTTCAAGCTGAGCCATAGCTCGCTGTAGCTGTTGCCGATCCTCTTCAAGAAGCTGCATCCGCTGGTAGTAGGTGTCAGGCAGTGTGTCACCCAACGTGATGCTGGAATCAATCTGGTGGCAAACAGTGGCATCGAGGCTGAGGGGCATGCGGTTTTTATTGGCCATTTTGACTTCACGCCATTCTTCAACTGAGACGCTGAGAGCTTGAGCCATTTCATGGTCGTTAGGTTGGCGACCCAATTGGCGAATCATTTCGCCCTGACATTTTTGAGCTTCTTTTTGCAAATCTTGCCAACGACGGGGAATCTTAACGGTAGTGCCGCGATCGCGCAGAAAGTGGAGCATCTCGCCGCGAATGTAGGGCACAGCAAAAGAACTGAAGGCACATCCTTGGACTGGGTTGAAGCGCTCAATGGCACGAATCAGCCCGAGGTAACCGATTTGCTCAAGATCTTCGTAGGGCTCAGAGCATTGGTGACTAACGCGGTGAGCAATCTTTCTCACGAGGCCAGCATTCAAGCGAACCAAGCGATTACGCAATTCAACAGAAGGCTGATTTTTATAAGCAATCAGCATTTCCATACCGCGGGAGCGAAGAGAAGAAGTCTGGTTAGCCATTTCTGTGGATTTCCTTGCGTTTTAGAGCGACAGTTTTAGGAAGCTAGGTTTATTTTCAACATCTGACCCGGCTAACACCATCGTTGTTATACGGGACTCTCAGTACACGGCCCCAAAAGTATCCGTATATCTGCTGAATACATCCGAGTCCAATGGTGTTCAAGCCTGATATCAATGGGTTTCAGCCGTTCACGATCGACCCAAATGCTCTCAGTAATTACGCTAACGTTGCTTTGTGGGACGGAAAAAAGCCGGATAAAACGGGTTTAAATCACGGGAACTTCACGAGAAAATCTTGAAAAGTATTTTTTTGATGAGAGCCTTAAAAAGTAATTGACGCCTCTATCCTCAAACCTTCGAAGAAATGTGCTCATTTGTCCTCGTTAATTGCCTGGCATTTCAAGAAGACTTAGGGACACCGGTAATTCTCTTCACATTTCCTGCTCATCTGCTGGGTTTATAAAGTTTTAGTGAAGCTGACATAACTAGAGGGCCGACAGTACGCATTTGAGACCACTACGCTGCATTGCCAACTGGAGTGGGAACACTTGTAATCCCATGGGTTAAGGACTTTCATTGGCTCAGTAATCAGAGATGGTCTTAGAAAACATCCGAAGACAGCGGGCTTCAGCGCCTGTTTCCAGCATTACAGCTGTTCCAGTTCAGGCTCCAGTTCGTATTTGGTGTCCTTGAGCGATCGCCCTTCCTCCTGGCAGGTGGCTAAACATCTGGTGGCGTCGACGTGCGAAAGCGTCATTCTCAGGTGAGAATCTTGTTACTGCCGCCTGCCACCATCTGCATGACTTCAAATTCGACTGTTCGAAGAAATGACTGGACTTATTTTTTGCTGCTGTGGGGGGCCGCGTTACTGCTATGTTGTGTTGACTTGGCAGGGGTGCCGCTACGCGATTGGGATGAAGGCACCGTGGCGCAAGTCGCACGGGAAATCAGCCGGGGAGATAGCTGGTCGGCGTGGCTGCATCCTCAATTGTGGAATCAGCCATATCTCAACAAACCGCCGCTGTTGCACAGTTTGATTGCCGTGAGCTTTCAACTATTTGGTGTGCAGACCTGGGCAGCACGGTTGCCAGGCGCTATTTTGACGGCGACTTCCGTACCCATGCTGTTTTGCTTAGGGTGCGCGATTTTTCCCACTCGACTTTATGCGCTGATGGGGGCAGGAGCTTACTTGACCTGGTTGCCGGTCGTGCGGCATGGTCGTTTGGCCATGCTGGATGGGGCCGTGGTGTTCTTCTTTATTACACTGCTTTGGTTGATGCGGCGATCGCAACGCCAGCCTTGGGCTTATCTAGGGGTGGGAGGTTGCTTTGCGGCAATGTGTCTCACAAAAGGGATTTTGGGCGGGTTGTTGCTCGCGATCGCTCTGCTGTGGCTGCTGTGGGATGTTCCCAAAGAGTTGAGATCGCCATATCTATGGAGCGGTTTAGTACTGGGTTGCCTGCCAGTCATTGGCTGGTATGCGTTGCAGTGGCAGTATTATGGCGACCAATTTATTGATGTCACGCTACTGAACCAAAACTTTAGTCGTGTTTGGGAGACCGTCGAGAATCATCAAGGTCCTCCCTGGTACTATCTGCTGGAGCTGTTGAAATACAGTTGGCCATGGCTAATATTTTGGCCTATGGGGATTTGGTTGACTTGGCGATCACGCCATACCCCTTGGGCCAAGCTTATCTTGGTGTGGACGGTGGTTTATCTGCTGACAATCTCGATTATGAGCACTAAGCTGCCGTGGTACGTCTATCCACTCTATCCGCCAATGGCCATGACGGTAGGGGTCGCTCTCACTGCGGCGTGGAATCGCCACCGTCATTGGAGTGGTCGCGAGTTAACCCTGAAGCGTATGCCCCGCGCCTGGGGGATTTTACTCGCAGTCTTGAGTGTAGGAGGAGCGGGGGGCCTCTTCTACGCTAGCCCCTGGGGACCAGAGCCGTCGCTAGCTTTAGCCATTACTTGTGCTGGCATCATGGTGACGACCGGGTTTGCTGCCTACTGGGTGGTTCAGCAACAAACTCGCTTTATTCCCATGGTGATGATGGGGATTTACGTCAGTTTTTTGTCTTTGATGATGTCTGACCACTGGCTGTGGGAATTGGGAGAGGCGTTTCCCGTTTTGCCGGTTGCCGCTTTAGTAAATGAGCAAGTTCCACCAGACGCATCTATATATATGGCGGATTTTTACGATCGCCCTTCGCTCGACTTTTACTGCGATCGGCGCGTCGTGGCCCAACCATCCACCGCTCTATTAGCCCGCTGGCCAGAGCCGACGCCCATGTATGTCTTGACTCAAAACCCGAAGGCGTACCAGAACGGAGCGCCTCAAGCTATGGACCTTGGCGACGCGGTCGATTGGCATTTGATGGTGAACCAGTAGCCGCCATGGGGGCAGCGAACATCCTATAATTTTGGCAATCCATCAGGCAGTGTTCAGTATTTCTCTACCACTTGTCGGAGTCAACCATGATGGGGTTCATTACCCTCAATCGGACTCAACAAAAGGTCCTTTTTCTCTTTAGCCTTACGCTCATCTATCTATTACTGATTACGTATTTAGATTTTCTGCGGGGGCCCTATGTCGGAGATGAATACCGCTTCTGGAAATCGAGCTTGACGTTTAGCGATCGCTTGATTCCGACTTTAGAAGATCTCAAAACCTACAACAGCTTGAACACTCCGCTGCCTTTTATGGTGTTCGGGATGCTGAAATACCTATTTGGCGGGGGAGTGTTTGCGGGGCGACTGCTGAATTTGGGATTGTCTTTGTGCTTCGCAGTGATCATTGGCTGGCCGACAAAATCACGAGGTAGTCGAGCCATTCTGTGCTTGATCGGCTTACTGATGTGTCCTTATTTTCTTTGGCTGAGTGGTCGACTCTATACCGAAATGGTCGCGTGTATCTGGGTTTTGCTGGGCATGATGGCCTATGTGCGAGATCGCCCGGTGCTTAGTGGCGGAGCTTTTGTGCTCGCGATCGCCTCGCGGCAATACATGCTGGCTTTTCCCGTCGCAATTTGTCTTTATGAACTGTTGCGGGCCGCACAGGCCTACTGGCAAACCCGACAGATCGACTGGTCACGGCAAATGCGCTGGCTGGCTCCAGGCATCGCTGCCCTGTCGATATTGGGTTGGTTTGCGCTATTTCAGGGCCTCGCGCCAGCTACCCCAACTGCCAATGCCGCTCCCAAAGTACAAAAAACTCTATGGGCTTTGGAATTGGGCGGGGCCATCAACTTTCTGGCCTTCGTGGGCACCTATTTAGTCATTCCAGAGCTGATTTTGTTTCCGCCCAAAACACCGATCACCACAGTTAAAAAAGTCTGGAAACGGTGGCTGTTAATTGCTCTGTTACTTTTGGCCTTTTGTTTAGTTTCGCCACCGGCAATTCGTGGCTATGGCAATCTCATCAAGTTAGCGGAGCTGTTACCCCACTATTTCTGGCAGGTAGGTTTGTATTATGGCCTAGCCCTGATTGCGTGCATTCGCTTTGCGCGACCTGACCTGGTGTTTTGGCTGGTGGCGGTTCACGCAGCAATGATGACCAAAGCGTGGCCATGGGACCGCTATGTTCTGCCATTAGCAATCGTTTTTTGGTATCTGAAATCGAGCTGCCCTCAGTTAGAGTTCCCCTGTAAGGACAAGAAGGAAGAAATCAGGGATTTGCGGTGAGAAGGAAGCGATTTGAACTGTTTGGCGGTGAGCCAACTGCTGGCTGCAACGTTTGCCATCTTGACTTCACCTGCAACCAGCTAATGGGAAACTGCAGTTTGGGGAAGAAGGCCACACCACATTGAGTCGCCATCTGATTTTGCGTTGAGAGGCAGGAATTTACGTCTCAGGCCATTTGCCAGGTCATGGTTTCCCCGGCTCTCAGCGGTACTAGTTCCGACATGCCCAAAGATAAGGCCTGAGGGATCTGCCAGTCTGTATTGGTCAGGGTGATCTGTTCAGTATTGCGAGGCAGTTGATAAAAGTCGGGCCCGTAAAAGCTGGCAAATCCTTCTAATTTATCCAGAGCATCAACGCTCTCAAAGGCCTCGGCGTAAAGCTCGATCGCGTGCAGGGCCGAAAAGCAGCCAGCACAGCCACAAGCGCTCTCTTTGTCCCCCCGAGCATGGGGGGCACTATCGGTGCCTAAAAAGAATTTAGGATTGCCGGAAGTCGCGGCTTGCAAGAGAGCTTGCCGATGGGTTTCGCGTTTCAAAATTGGCAGGCAGTAGTAATGAGGGCGCAAACCACCCTGAAAGAGGATATTGCGACTAAACAGTAAATGTTGTGGGGTAATGGTCGCTGCTACATTGTCGGTTGCGCTGACAAACTCCACTGCATCGGCCGTCGTGACATGCTCTAACACGACTCGCAGCTTTGGAAATCGCTCTTTCAAGGGCACGAGATGTTGTTGAATAAACACCTTTTCACGATCAAACATATCCACCCCAGGGTCGGTCACTTCACCGTGCAGCAGCAACGGCATATCGACCTGCTGCATCGCTTCAAACACGCGATCGCAGTTGCGAATGTCCGTTACCCCGGAGTCTGAGTTGGTAGTGGCCCCAGCGGGATAATATTTCACCGCTTTGATAAACGAAGTGGCTTTGGCAGCAACAATCTCGTCGGGACTGGTGTTGTCTGTCAGGTACAGCGTCATCAAGGGCTCAAATGTCTGCCCTGGAGGGATCGCGGCGAGAATGCGATCGCGGTAAGCGGTCGCATCAGCCACGGAACGCACGGGTGGCTTGAGATTTGGCATGACGATGGCGCGGGCAAACTGGCGTACAGTATGCGGCAACACTGCTTTGAGGACTTCACCATCACGTAAATGAAGATGCCAGTCGTCAGGCCGGGTAATAGTGAGTTCTGTCATAGGCCCATCATACGGCGGGCAACAGTGGAGGCTACAGCGGCTTTACGAAGCTCCAAGTTTGGCAAATAACAGGCTTCCCTGAGACAAGATTAAATTACCTAAATACCTTGCTAGCCACTGTTATGGACTGCCTTGTCTCTGAGGCTGGCTGATTGCTTGATTGGCAAAATAGGTCAAGTCAATTAAGCGACTTCGAGCCAGTCATAAATTTGTTCGAGCTGGTCGAGAGAGACTAAGCCATATTGCCAAAGCACCATCGGCAAAGGACCAGGGTCTTGTTCGTAATGACGCATCGCCATGTTGATGGCTGCGGGTGAAATGTTTAGCTCGTCCTGCAAAAACTTGATCAAGCTCGCATTCTGGATTTTGGCAACGCTCTGCACCTTAATGGGACTCCTCAGTAAACACGGTCTCGCGGTTATGGGCCAGATTGTAGCTAAGCTGATCACTGATGAACGCCCTGCGGAGTTCGGATAACCGATTGAGCTGATGTGAATCATGCCAGCAGGTGTCGTGTATTTTCTGGCATGGTCTGGGAGGCCCACCATCCCCAATACTTTCGAGAGTATGTGCTAGTGCAATGGCTTCTTCCTGGTTCAGACGCTTACGCAGTCAACGCAGCGCCATGGTGAGCCAAATGATCACCCATAAAGCTAGCGATGAAGTAATAGCTGTGGTCGTAACCAGGCTGCATCCGCAGGGTTAAAGGATGATCGACTCCTTTGCAGGCTGCTGCGAATAACTCTGGTTGCAATTGTTCTTGAAGAAACGAGTCAGCCTCGCCCTGGTCAATTAAAATCGGCAACCGCTCTGGAGCCGTCTTCACCAAATGAGTTGGGTCGTAGGCCAACCAATCAGACATCGTGCTGCCTAAATAATTGCTAAAAGCCTTGTTGCCCCAAGGAACTTGAGACGGGGCCACGATCGGCGCAAAGGCCGACACACTTTTGAACCGCCCAGGATTACGAAGGGCAATCATCAGCGCGCCATAGCCCCCCATCGAGTGCCCCATGATGCCCTGATGCGTTTCGCGAATCGGAAAGTTAGCCGCGATCGCTCTCGGCAATTCGTCCACCACGTAGTCGTACATGCGGTAATGCTGGGCCCACGGCGCCTGGGTCGCATTCAAATAAAAGCCCGCCCCACTGCCAAAGTCGTATCTGTCATCCTCCCCAGGTAAGTTACAACCGCGAGGACTCGTATCCGGTGCAACGATGATCAAGCCATGCTGTGCTGCGTACTGCTGGGCTCCGGCTTTCGTGATGAAATTTTGCTCCGTGCAGGTGAGGCCACTGAGCCAATACACCACTGGGCATGACTGCGCTTCAGCCTGGGGTGGCAGATACACCGCAAAGTTCATATCGCAAGCCAGCACGTCAGAATAGTGCTGATACACGTCTTGCCAACCACCAAAGCTACGTTGATGGTTAGTGAGGGTGAGTTGAGAAGGAGAAGTCATGTCCGGTCATCCGAAGGTTAACAGTTAGGGAGCAGCGCTAGGACATACCGTACTCATCGTCAGGGATTGAGGTCGAAAAGGAGGCTTATCCCCCTGCCCTGCATCAGCATAGGCACGGCGCATTCAACACGTTATTCTCCCATTGGAGCAAGCCTCAAGGCATCTTTGCCTGTTTGGGTCGCAATACATCAAGGTGATTGGCTACCCCAGCGCCGGAATGGCTTAACTAGCCCAGTTGCAACGATATCTTTGGGGCTTGCCGACATTGAGAGGAAAAATCGCTATGGCTTACGAATTACCGAACCTGCCTTACGACTACACGGCATTAGAGCCCTACATATCGAAGAGTACTTTAGAGTTTCACCATGACAAACACCATGCCGCATATGTCAAAAAATTTAATGCTGCGGTAGCAGGGTCAGAGCTAGAGAGCCAACCGATTGAAGATGCGATCAAAACCTTAGCCCAAGATTCGGCTAAGAGTGGCGTGTTTAATAATGCTGCGCAGGCATTGAATCATACCTTTTATTGGCAGAGTATGAAGCCAGGGGGCGGTGGCCAACCAACAGGCGCATTAGCGCAAAAAATAGAGGCCGATTTTGGCAGTTATGAACAATTTGCCGAGGCCTTCAAAACTGCTGGAGCAACGCAGTTTGGGAGTGGCTGGGCATGGTTAGTATTGGACAATGGCACCCTCAAGGTGACAAAAACACTGAACGCGGAAAACCCCTTGACGAGCGGACAAATCGCTTTGCTCACAATGGATGTCTGGGAGCATGCGTATTATCTGGATTATCAGAACAAACGCCCTGACTACATCGATACGTTTTTGGCCAACCTAGTGAATTGGGATTTTGCGGCGCAAAATATGGCAGCTGCTTAATGTCGTTGGCCGACTGAATGGCTCTACTGTCAGCACGGTAGAGCCAAGCTTTTGTCTCGTTGCAGGTCATTTACAGTGATATTGAATCCAGATTACCCGCAGATCATTTGGTCATTTGAATATCGGGGCTGGCGGTTAGAGCTCGATCGCACAGAAGAGGACGGTCAAGAAGTTTATGCTGTGTGGGCTAACCATGAGTCGGGGTGTGCGATCGCAGTGCCGAGAGCTTTGACCAAAGAGGACGCGATTCGGCGTGGGAAGCAATACATCGAACGCCGCACTCATCCCATCCCACCTGCCTAGCCGTTGCGGTTTTCCAGCGCCGCGAGTCCACTGGTAAAGCCCCACGGTAGCTCTGGGGATCTCCTCTAAAACTGGTCAACAGCAATTGACATACGTCATTCTGACAACAGATTAATAAATCACCACGGAGCGAATGCTCTTGCCAGCATGCATCAGGTCAAAGGCTGTGTTGATGTCCTCTAAGGGCATGGTCTGGGTGATGATCGGGTCAATTTTGATTTCACCGGAGAGGAAGCGATCGACAAAGCCAGGGAGTTGGCTGCGACCTTTGACGCCACCAAATGCAGAGCCGCGCCAGACGCGGCCGGTCACTAGCTGAAATGGTCGAGTGCTGATTTCTTGGCCACCTGCCGCCACGCCAATGATGGTCGATTCGCCCCAGCCTTTGTGGCAGCATTCCAGCGCCGCCCGCATCAACTCCACATTGCCGACGCATTCAAAGCTGTAGTCTGCGCCGCCATCGGTCAACTCCACAATCACCTGCTGAATCGGGTCATCGTAGTCTTTGGGGTTGATACAATCCGTTGCGCCGAGTTGGGTGGCTAGCTCAAACTTGTCGGAATTGATATCAACCGCGATAAT
>CAZFWL010000031.1:0-11980 GCA_964522775.1 uncultured Halomicronema sp. | reverse complement strand
CCCACAAGGTAGAAAAAGAAGGCGGTGACCAAGTACTGAATACCAATGACTTTGTGGTCGATATTAAAGGTGAAGTAGTGATACCACTTCCATTTTTCTGGATGGGGAAACGATTGCCCCATCATGTCGCTTGTAATATTCGCTTGTGCCATAGAGGAATTTGAGAGAGCAGAGAGATGAAAAAAACTTAAGAGAGCAGAGAGAGTTTGAGAGAGCAGAAATTTAATGCGCCAAGTGCGCTAACAACTGAGCATCGACAGCCACCTCGGCACCATAAGAGGCAAGATACTCGGTGTCGGTCATGTCAGCAGGGTTCAAAGCGATCGCCTCAGCAGTCGCCGGTTCCGCTTGAGCAATGCGCGAGTCCACCCACTTTTGATAGTCCGAAGGCGAATGCACGATCACCTGGGTACGCATCGCACCGTGATAGCCACCGCAGAGCTCCGCACAAACAACGGGATAAGTACCTGGCTTCGTAGCGACAAAGCGCAACTCAGTATCCTTACCCGGAATAGCATCCTGCTTTAGACGAAACTGCGGTACCCAGAACGAATGGATCACATCTTGGGCAGAAATATTGAGCTGTACATCTGCATTGACTGGCACATGCAGCTCACCATCGACGATGCCACTATCGGGATAAGTGAAAATCCAGGCATACTGCATACCGGCAACATTCACTTCTAGATCCGCTGCCATACCCTCTTTCTCAAGGGGAGCGCCAAAGCCGTACACCGATTTCGCCAATAATTCTGGCTCAGCGCCTTCAGGAACCACCCCTTCTAAAGAGGCATCAGGCGACTGCGCAATCATGGTGCCGTGATCATGCGTCTGGTCGCCGGGCGTAAAGCCCCCCATATCCTGAAAGATTTGCACGCTGTAAATTCCCAGACCGATGACAATAATGGCGGGAATCGCAGTCCAAAAAGCCTCCAAGGGCAAATTGCCTTCAATAGGTAGACCGTCAGTGTCATCCCCTTTCCGACGGCGAAAGGCAATCATGCAATACACGATCGCGCCTTCTACCACTAAGAATAGGGCGGTGCCGATCACGACCATCACGTCAAAAAAGTCATCGACCAAGACGGATTGAGCGGAAGCTTGTTCTGGCAATAAACCGTGATTAAAGCCCACCCAGAGGCTAATCAAGGTTACCGCCACCCCTATCGTCAGCGTTAACAGAGGAGCGGGAATTTGTTTCATAGCGATCGCTCCCAATGGGAGTTGTGTTCATAAATGCTGATCATTGCAGTATTGCAATCATCACTGGCAATCATCCTAAGCAGCAGGATCTGATCCCGGGGGTAAACTTTGGATTTGCTTTACCTAAGAGAAAACAAGAACAAAAAAGCGTTACATATCGCAATACATCAACGCAGAGAAATGGTTGCCGTACTTTCAAGGCCCCTCTCTTTTTGCCGCACCAGAACCCAAGAAATGAGCTTCAAAACATTTGGTTGATCTCATGCACATCACGCTAATGTTGCTTCAAAGTTTGTCGTCGCCGATGTGGCGCTGGCGGTCTCAGTCCGTCACCATAATGTTAAGTAGACGTTACAAACATGGGTAATCGCATTGGCACAAGCTTGGCAACAAGGAACTGCGCTGGTCGTCGGCGCTAGTCAGGGCATTGGTTTGGGATTCGTGCGGTCGTTATTGGCAGACGATCGCTTTCACCATGTGTTTGCCACCTATCGTCAGTCCTCAACGGCGACTGAACTCCTGGCATTACAAGATCAGCCGAAATTACGATACCTGGCATTAGACGCAACCGAAGAAGGCGAAGTTGCCCAACTGGCAGCCAAGCTTCAAGCGCAGGCAACAGGCTTAGACTTATTGGTGAACTGTGTCGGCGTCTTACATCAAGGCGATCTGCAGCCGGAGAAAAGCTTGCGGCAGATCGATGCCGATAAGCTCCTGCAATATTTTCAGACCAATAGCGTACCCGCCATTTTGCTGGCTAAGCATATGCAAGCTTTGCTACGCCAAGAGGGACGGACGGTATTTGCCAACCTATCGGCCAAAATCGGCAGCATTGAAGATAATCGCCTCGGTGGCTGGTACGGCTATCGGGCTTCGAAAGCAGCCTTAAACATGTTGCTCAAGACGACCGCGATCGAATACAGCCGCAAAAATCCCCACACCATTATTCTGGCATTGCATCCGGGCACGACCGATACCCGGCTGTCCGAGCCCTTTCAGCGCAACGTGCCACCAGGCAAGCTCTTCTCCGTTGAGCGGACAGTCGCTCAACTGCTAGCCATTATTGACAACGCTACGGAAGCCGATAACGGGGCATTCTTTTCATGGGATGGCAGTCGATTGCCTTGGTAGGAAAATAGGCAATGGCATTGAATTTGACCATGCAAAACGCCTGATTCATGTCATCAAACAACAGCAGTATTGCGTTAATCCTCCTCAGCAATTGGGCAGCCTGAAAGTATCAATGCATCGAGAATCCTTGGGACGGTCAGCCTGGCGGCAGAGTACTACGTCTAGTCCAACAGTCAGACTTCCTGTCGTTTCTCTTAGCAAACAGACAGCACACCAAAAAGCCCTGCCATTCGAATGGCAGGGCTTTTTCATTGGCAATTAAAAGTTGGAGCGCGCTACCGGTTCAGGCTGGGGAATAAGTGGGCACTGGTGAGCCGACTGCGGATGAGTTGAGAACTGAGCAGGTCGCTGTGACGCAAGCGCTGCGAGGTTTCGGGATCAAATTCCAGATAAGTTCCCGCACGATCAGCGGATTCAATAGCGTGATCGTTTTCCAACTCTAAATGGAATGAGTTCATTGAGGAAGAAGTGACTGGGGCGATCGCTTCTATCGCCATATCAGCGGCCATCGCTTGCTGTAGTGAGTCAACGCCGACAGCCGTGAAGAAGACCAAGATGCCTAAGAATAGGAGAAGTCGAACAGAAAGGCGCTGCCAGATCACCTGCCATCGCGAGGCTTTACCGTAAGGGCTAGCAACTGATGTTTCAACCCAGTCACGATTCGCCATCAATGCTCACTCCTTAACCAGACACAATTTGCACGGAGAACAAGCAACACAAGCCTCAATACAAAACTGTACGCTTCTTAATTGTTTACATAACTACAATATCAGACTCATATTCAATGCAGTCCATAAAAAACTATGAAGTTTAGAAAACCTGGCATGCGCCAAAAGATGAGCTAATGAATCACGAGCAATATCGGGAGCGACTAGCCAGGGGCATGGCCACAGCTCGCTAGCCAATCAGTGGCGTTTTGGCAGGAATGCCCACCGCACGCGGGAATTCATCCGTAGTGGGGTGTTGTTTTTGTAGATAGACACAGTGGCGAATACCTTGCGTAATCGGGGTTTGCCATGCTTGAACGCCGACTAACTGGCCGCCGAGCTGCGCTGCCACACGGTTTAACTGTTGCGACTCTTCGTCGTTCCATTGGCCACGATACAAAATTGCAATCCCCTGATCTTTCAGCAGCGGCAAAGCATATTCGGCGCAAGTCGCAGCGGATCCCACCGCCCGCAGCATCGCCACATCATAAAGTTCGCGGTGGCTGAGTTGGTGGGCCAGAAATTCGGCTCGGTCCGCGATCGCTCGCACCTGTGACAGCTCCATAGCTGCAGCCAGCTCCGTCAAAAACCGCACTTTTTTTTGGGTCGAGTCCAGGAGAGTCACCTGCCAATCGGGACAGGCGATCGCGGTAGGGAATCCTGGAATGCCTGCTCCGGTACCAATATCGATGACTTTCAAAGAGGAATCCGCGGGTAACCAAGCAGGTCGGGCTTCAGCATTGAGCCAAGGAGCTAAACCGCTGAGAGCATCCCAGAGGTGCTTTTCCCAGAATTCGGTCGGCTCCGTAATCCGAGTCAAATTCATCTGCTGATTACCCTGCAAAATACCCTCATACAACTGCTGAAAGAGCGCTTGTTGTCGAGGAGTCGGTTGCCATTGCAGCGTGGCTGGCCAAAATCGCGAAAAGTCAGACAGAGAAGACGAAGACATGGAGAAGCATTTATAAAAACAGAGAAAGCAGTATGGCAGCCCTATGAGTCAGATGTAAACTCGCGCGAATGCTGACAAACCTTTGTTCCAACATGATGAGCTGACGAGGTGACCGCAAAATTGGCGGTGAGCTTTATTCCATGGAGTTCAGAATTAGCCAAACCAGTCACTCAAGCTGTCAACTGAGCAGCCGAGGGTAGGGGATAGGGAGTTAAGACGCCGTGGTCGAGTTTCCAGGCACAATCGGCGAGCTCAATGAGCTCGCCGGCGTCATGGGTGACGATCAAAAGACTCCAATCCTTCTTAAGCTTTTTCAGCAAAGTAATTAATTGGCGACGCATCGACCAATCCAAACCTGCCGTCGGTTCATCCAGCAGTAAAAGATAAGGCTGTCTGATGAGCTGCACAGCCAAAGCCAGGCGACGCTGCTGACCACCGCTGAGGGCATGGGGTTCTGCCGTGATGGAAAGATGCCCGAGGCCGACCGATTCCAGCGTGGTCACCATACGGCTTTTCGGCAATTCCGGATGGCCGAGACGTAATTCTTCCAACACGTTATGACCACAAAAATGTCGCTCAGGAAACTGAAACACCAGCCCAGCCAACTGCTGTAATGCTTCTGGAGTGAGAACTTGGTCGCGCCAACGCACTTCTCCAGAGGTAGGATAAGCCAAGCCTGCCAAGATTTCGAGCAGCGTCGTTTTGCCAGAACCGCTAGGACCAATGACAAGACCCAGCTGTTGAGGCCCGAGCTGCAAATTGAGGGTTTGCAGAATGGGTTTTGGAGTCGAAGCGGGGTGATATGACAAATCACAAAGGTTGAGCATGCCTTCTCGTCGGCGGGGTTAGCTGTTCCTAAGTTACCCGGATTTGACTCAGTTGATGGGGATGAGCGCGGATCTTTATTTGCCATGAGCGATCGCCTCAACAGGGATAGGAACTCTTCATCCCTCACGTCGTCAATTGAAGCATCGTATCCGTCAATACAATATGATCTCAAAGTTGACTGGATTCACCGAATCTGATGATGAAGATCAGTACGAATCAGTGCTGGGATGTCATATAGCAGTCATGTCTTTGCGGATACGCCCAGGTATGTATTTGGAGAAGTTACGCCTTTAGTTTCGCTACCGCTGATGCCATGGTCTTCAGCTTTCATCGATTGGATTGGCCACCATCCATACACAACATACGTCCCCCTGATTTGTCAGCATCTATCTCACATCGTTCACCCTCTATACTTTGATGATCTCCTCAGAACCTATGGCACATCTAGTCTCTATGTTTGGACAACATTTGGGCCGAGCAAAAATCTTACGACGATTGATCGGCGTATTTTTGGGCGTATCGCTAGCGCTATTACCGTTGATGCAGCCGGGGTGGGCCGGAGATCCATTTCGGGCAGACTCACCAGCAGCCAGCATCAGCGACACTAGTGAACAAATCTTTTACGCAATGTTCCGCGATGGTGACTATGTAGCAGCTCGTGAAGGGATCGAGAATGCTGATGCAAGTGCTGCGGCCGATCCTCTCTTTCACGCTCTCAGTGCAGCGTTTGCCTATCTCGATGCTGACTGGGATGATTTGTATAACCAAGCCAAACTAACGGAACAAACTGCTCAGCAGTTGTCGAGCTCTGATCCTCTGCGCAGTAATTTGTACGAGGCTGTGGGCACCTTTTTGGAAGGAGCCTACATTTTGCAAACTGATGGCATTGCCCAGGGGACGCCTAAAGCGTTGGGCATGTTGCAGACTGTGTTCGATCGCATGGACGCCGCAGAAGCTGTGGATGCCACCGACCCCGAGTTGAACTTGATCAAAGGCTACATGGATTTGTTGCTCGCGGTAAATTTGCCCTTTGCCAACCCTGAGCGGGCGATCGAGCGACTCCAGACTTACGGCTACCCCACGTATGTCTCCTATCGTGGCATTGCCTTGGGCTATCGTGATCTCAATCGAGACGCAGAGGCTCTTGAGGCAATTGACACTGCCCTCGAAGCGGCCCCTGAAAATCCTGACTTGCTCTATCTAAAAGCACAAATCTTGCGCCGACTAGAGCGCATTCCGGAAAGCATTGAGTACTTTGACCAGGCATTAGCCTATGCGGATCAGCTGCCCAGCCCCACCTTGCAGCAACTCGCCTTTGAGCGTTGCCATGTGACCGGAACCGATCGCACAACTTGTCAGCAACAGGTAGAAGCGGAATACGGTGTCTAAGGCAGGTTGCTTGGGATCTGACGATTGAGGCATTTCTAACTTTCAATCGATCCGTTGTCTAAGGGTGAGTTGCGCCAACGAAACATTAGCGCAACTCACCCTTACTCGTATCAGCCGCTATAACTGCATGAAATCATCTCAGTAACAATAGCGATCGCCATTGGGCACGGAGTGTTCGTCGCCTTTGCGGGTTGCGCCAATCAAGGTCGAAATGATGACACATTGATTGCGGGCAGCCCCATTTTTGCTGTCAAGGGTGACGGTACTCAAACAACACCCGACTTCACCTTGAAACCCAAATCGGACATAGTAGGTGCCGCCGCTTGATCGTAAAGTTGTGTCTGCGGGATCAAGCATCAGTTTAGGGCTCAGGGTTTGCCAGCTCGACACATTTTGCCAGTCAATACTGTTGGGATGAATGGCCCATGCTAGGCGATCATCGACCTCACGCAAGCTAAACCGCCACGATTCACGGTGAGTAATAGCGTTGTTTTGGGCTTGCAGAATGGCCTGCCGGAGTTCATCACTCCCTACTTTGACTTCTTGGTTAACTTGATACTGCAGCCAAGAGGGGGCCACGATCGCGGCCAAAATACCCACGATGACGATAACGACCAGCGCTTCTATTAGCGTGAATCCGGGCTGCGATCGCATCAGCAAGCATCGCTTTACCCAGGTTGGGTACCGCCTAATATTCATCTTTAGTTACACCCTGATTGCGCTCTCAGAATGCCCAAATAGCAGTGCCGTTGACCGCCCGACACAATGTCAGCTCAAGCTTGAGTGAGACGCTCAGAGTAACCCTGGGGCGCAATGATCCCTTGGGCTTCCAGCCAGTGAGCCACCCGCAGAATTTTGGCTTCTTGGTAGGGCGCGGCGATAATTTGAACCCCTACGGGCAACGACCCAGCTTGCACAACTGGCACTGACAATACTGGTAAGCCAATGAATGACAGCGGTTGGGTGTATAGACCCAGATGAGGGCGCACCAGAACTGATTGCCCCTCAATCGACATCGTTTCCTGATCGAGTCGCGGCGCAATACAGGGCGTGGTGGGCGCAATCAAAATATCGACTTGCTCAAACACAGCTCGTACCTGATCCCGAAACCAGCGGCGGAGGCGTTGAGCCTGTAAATACCAACTTTGGGGGATCAGGGCCCCAGCCAGAAAGCGATCGCGGGTCGCCGGGTCAAAGTCCATCGGTTGTGTTTTGAGACGGGGTAGATGTAACTGGCTGCCCTCACTAGCCGTGATTAAATAAGCCGCCGCGCGAGCACGAGCAGCTTCAGGCAAAACAACCTTTTGTGCAATGGCTAACGCCGTCGCCACGCTGTCTACAGCAGCCGCAACTGCCGGTTGCATCCCGCGCTCGAAATGCTCCCCTAACAGGGCAATTTTTAGACCATCAAGGCCTTGCCCCAAAGTCGGGACTGTGGCGACGGGCTGTCGCTTAGCGCAAACCGGATCATCAGGGTCGGGCCCCTGCATGGCATCAAAGCTAATTGCAATATCGCGGACCGAGCGAGCAAACGGGCCAATGTGATCCAAGCTCGCGGAAAAAAGCGCGGTTCCAGCGCGGGAAAGTCCACCATAGGTAGGCTTGAGGCCATACACACCGCACAAGCTGGCCGGCACGCGAATCGAGCCGTTCGTATCTGATCCCAGGGTCAGGGGCACGAGCTTGGCCGCCACTGCTGCTGCAGAACCACCGGAAGACCCTCCTGCAACCCGCTGAGGCGCGTGGGGATTGGGGGTCGCTCCGTAGTGATGATTGACCGTCACAAACCCATAGGCATACTCATCCATATTCAATGCCCCAACGAGAATCGCCCCAGCCTGCTCCAGTCGAGCGATCGCTGTGGCATCCTGAGTCGCGGGGGGATTCTGGCGGTTGATTTTGGCCCCAGCCAGTGTCACTGCTCCCGCGATATCAAACAGATTTTTAACGGCAAAGGGAACTCCTGCTAACGGCCCTAGAGGCTGCCCAGCTTGCCTGGCTTGGTCAATAGCCTGAGCCCGCTTTAAAGCCCGCTCGGCGACTGTTGAAGTGAAGCAGTTTAAGGCGCGATCGCGTTGCTCAATGTCATGGAGCGCATCTTCAATACAGGCTTGAGCGGTGATTTCACCCTGGCTAATCGCCGCCGCGATCGCCGTTGCATCGGTCAAAGAGGACATCATTAACTACCCACCCCTCAGAAAGGAATTACTGGCGTCAAATTGCAGCCGAGTTTTACTTAAGGCTCAAAGGTTGGAGCTGGTTCTACCGTATCGGGCACCTCGAATTCCAGTACAGGTTGGGCGATCGCGATTAGCCGAGCAAAGTTTTCTACCACTCCCGGCTCGATTGACTCGGGCAGTGACAGGCCTAATAATTTGGCCGTTTGTGTCACATAACTCCTGAGCTCAGCAGGGCTCAGCTCAGCCTGGTCTTCATGTGGGGTTAACATCACCAGTTCCTCGCTTCAAACAAAGACTTACCGACTCGTCAGTACGCCAATCAGCGCAACCATGATGACTGAAAAATGGGAAATCATCACAAGATTCTCAAATCATATGACTTAGACTCCAGACTTCATTCCGAAAGTCAAGTTTGTATTTAATCGGTTCGCTATCTCAAAAATTGACTTTGTTCAATCACAAATCAAGCAATCAAATTCGCTGGGAACTTAAAGATATTTCACATTTTCGGTGGTCGAGGAATTTCATCTCTAAACCCCAGCCATGATGCTTCATGTGTTCAGTACAGATTGAATTCTTTTGGGCGTCAAACAATTAGCGACAGATTCAAAAATCAATCTACCGGACGGCTTTTTCAATGAAATAAACGGTTGGGTCTACCCGTGAAATCATTACGGAGCAGTCTGTGTAATGCGCTAATGCCCTGCATTCAAGACTAGATATTGTATTGTTCTCAAGTCTCAAAAGGAGGTTCAGAAACTTGTCGATTTTCTTAAGAGATTCTTAATTTCGATCGCGGAGTAACTGAATATCCAATTGTAAGGGTGCTCAAGACTTCTTAAGATTGCGCGCGCCCTGTGGTCACGGCTTCCTGGATGACCATAATTCGGTACCCTGTAATAGTTCAGAAATCCAGAGAGCCTGGGATTCTCGAGAGAAAGTAGGTTTTCACTCTGCTTGAGTGAACTAGCCAGCTGCTCGACTTCACAGGAGTTAGTAATGCCAAGTTCACAACCCAAAATTAAGATAGAAAATCTGGTCAAAATTTATGGCAAAAACCCCGAACATGCCCTGAAACTTTTTCGGGAGGGGGGAAATCGAGACAAGATTTTACAGGCAACCGGTAACGTGCTCGGGGTTGCTGACGTAACGCTTTCCATTGGGGAAGGGGAACTGTTCGTCATCATGGGATTGTCAGGTTCCGGCAAATCGACGCTGGTGCGCTGCCTTAACCGCCTCATCGAGCCCACCAGCGGCCACGTCTACATTGATGATGAAGATGTCGCTAAAGTCGATATGCAGCGGTTACGAGAAGTCCGCCGCACCAAGCTATCGATGGTATTCCAGCGGTTTGGCCTCTTCCCGCATAAATCGGTGTTAGAAAACACTGAATATGGCTTAAAAATGCGCGGCATCTCCCCCGACGAGCGCCGCCAAAAAGCTTTGGAAACTTTGGAAATCGTAGGTCTGCGACAATGGGCAGACTATTCCCCGAGCTCTCTCAGTGGGGGCATGCAGCAGCGGGTCGGGTTGGCCCGAGCATTGGCAACTGATGCGCCTATTCTGCTCATGGACGAAGCCTTCAGTGCCCTTGACCCGTTAATTCGACGAGGTATGCAGGACGAGCTGATGCGGTTGCAAACGGAATTGCAGCGCACCATTGTGTTCATCAGCCACGACATTCAAGAAGCCTTAAAGATCGGCGATCGCGTCGCGGTCATGAAAGACGGTTACTTGGTGCAAGTCGGTACCCCCGAAGAAATTGTCACTAACCCTGTCGATGACTACATTGCCGCGTTTACTCAAGACGTTAACCGTGCCCAAGTCTTAAAGACAGGATCGATTGTGCGGCAGACGGTCCCCTTTATCTTGGGGCAAGGCTCGGCTCGAGCAGCCTTACAGGATATGCAAACCCATGACCGTCGCCGCATGCATGTGGTCGATCGCCAAGGTCAGCCGGTCGGTGTGCTCATGCGCAAAGACCTAGAAAGTGCTGTTGATAGCGGTGTCGAAGATGTATCGTCGGTCATGAGGACCGATTTCCCCACGGTAGACGCCTCCACCAGTCTGGAAGAAATCTTTCACCTAGCTCAATACGGTGCACCTATTGCGGTCGTGAATCGAAAAGGCAAGTTCAAGGGCGTGGTGGAGCAGTCCGACATCCTCGCGAGCATTGGCCGTCTGAGCAAAGGGGCTGAAAATGACGCGGTGCCGATTGACCAAGTCGCCGTCTAGCTAGAGCTGCAGCGCTATTAAATAGCCGTCGCTCAATGCTGCTTCGTAGTGGTTTTCGGTTATGTCGGTCAACACCGCACAGTCGGGGCCATGCTGTAATTTCTTAAACTCATGGACACTGCAATTCAAGACTTTTTTAACTGGTTGTTTCTCAATCAGTCGACCGAAATCATTCCCTTGGGAGATTGGATTTCGGCCATCGTTGATTGGGTGGTGACAAATTTCCGCTGGTTCTTTCAAATAATTCGCGTACCAATTAGTCAGGGCCTCAATGGCATTGAAGCCTTTCTACAAGCGGTGCCACCCTTTGTATTTTTGGGGGCTTTGGGGTTATTTGCCTGGCAATTTGCGAGTCGCGGCTTAGCCATCTTTAGCGTGCTGGCAATGACCTTTGTGGGGTTAATTGGCGCCTGGCCAGAGACCATGACCACGCTGTCATTGGTCATTACGGCAGTCGTGCTTTGTGCCTTAGTGGGCTTGCCGCTGGGCATTGCTGCGGCCCGCAGCGATCGCGTCGAGGCCACCATTCGGCCAGTGCTCGACGCCATGCAGACGCTACCCGCCTTTGTTTATCTGGTGCCAGTGGTCATGCTGTTCGGCACAGGCAAAGTTCCGGGCGTCATCGTGACCTTTATTTTTGCGGTACCTCCCTTAATTCGCCTGACAAATATTGGCATTCGCCAGGTTTCAGAAGAAACCATTGAGGCGGCTCAGTCATTTGGGTCAACCCCCCGACAAATGCTTTGGGAAGTCCAGGTGCCCCTCGCCATGCCTACCATATTGGCTGGCGTTAACCAGTCAATTATGTTGGCTCTATCGATGGTGGTCATTGCCTCGCTCATTGCCGTCGAGGGACTCGGCCAAATGGTGAACCGAGGGATTGGGCGCTTAGATGTGGGTCTCGCTGCCGTAGGGGGATTAGGAATCGTTATCATGGCGATCGTGCTCGATCGATTAACCCAAGCTATTGGCAAACCACCTAAAGATGGCCTCTCTTGGCAAGATCGTGGACCTGTTGGCGCCGTGCGCACCGCCCTTGGCAAGCGGCGGCGAGTGCCCACTGCGACTCCCTAGAGCTGTTCTGCAATTCACCTTGCTCCCACTCATCAGCATCTGGTGGCAGTGGAGGCGTCATTTCATTGTTGTTACATCATTACAGTTTTCGAAATTATGGTTTTCAATCTCAATACTTTCCAGTTTCCAGTTGCGACTAATCGGCTTGGCATGGCCGCGGCACTAGCTGTTGCGATCGCCGGTATTACAGCCTGTGGCGGCGAACAAGCGACCGATACCGGCGCTGATGGTGAGGGAACAGAGGAAGCAGCTGACGCCGGGGCCATGCCTGGCGAAGGCGT
>CAZFWL010000030.1:0-12128 GCA_964522775.1 uncultured Halomicronema sp. | reverse complement strand
AGAGCCTTTTTCACAACTCAAGAAGGGCTGAACAAAAGTGTCAACGTCGTAGTAGTCGGGATACCAATTCGCCAGCACTGAGGGATAAACTCCCTTATCCACATTGCCCCAGAGAGTCGCGCTTTCAGCGGTTTGCACTGTGACTGTAACGAGCCCAGGCAAACCAGTTTCAAACGATTCTTTGAGGGTATTCGCCACAACACTGCGGGTCGTCGAGGCTGACGGATACCAAATCTCGAAGTTGAAAGGATTCTCCTCAGAAAAACCAGCTTCCCTCAAGAGTTGCTCAGCCAGTTCAAAATCACCGTCACCGTAAGCTTCTTGCAGCACCGGCTCGTAAACATCAAAGCTGGTGGGAATCAAGCTATATAGAGGTTCAGCTTGACCTTGAAAGACACGCTCATTGACCAAATTACGATCAATCATGGCAGCGATCGCTTGCCGCACCCTCACATCGTTCAGCGGTTCAATTTTTTGGTTCAGGCTCATGTAATTGACAACGGTGGTGCCAGCCTCTATCACTTGCCAGTTTCCTTCATCAGCGGTGCGCTCCAGATCAGCAATCTGCTCAGGATCGAGAGTTTGATAAGCGACGTCGATGCCGTTGGTTTTAAAGGTGTTGTACAGGTTGGCTGGGCTGCTGAAAATCTGGATGTCGATGCCGCCATTGGCCGGTTTCTCACCCCAGTAGTCTTCATTCACATCGAGCTTGATGGAGTCGCTGTTGAATGCAGCCAGTTTGTAAGGGCCAGTGCCAATGAAGTTGTCAGGGATAAAGCTGCCTTCCGCAATTTCATAGGTTTCAGACGGTACGGGAGTCACCCCCCAAAAAGTCAACAAGGCCGTGAACGCGGAGAAGGGAGAATTGAGGGTAATGGTAAGTTCGTAGTCACCGGTAGCTTCCACCGAGGCAATCCGATCTGCCAGCAAGAAAGCAGGTCGCCCTCCATTTTGCATAAAGCGCTCGATGGAAAAGACCATTGCCTCGGCATTAAATGGGGTGCCATCGTGGAACACCACATCGTCTCGCAGGGGAATGACGTAGGTCAGACCATCATCGCTAATGGTGGGCATCCCTGCCGCTAGTTGCGGAATCAGATTCGTGGTGCCGGGCTCATAAGCATAAAGCTGATCCCCCAGATTATGGAGCAAAATGCCCGGAAAGATTTCGTAGGAGTCGGCAGGGTCTAAGGTACGCACAGTTAACGTTGTACCCAGGGAAACGCGATCGCTGGCCGCCCCTTCAGCAGAATCAGCGGGTGCATCCGTTTCCGTCGTGGGGCTGCTGGTACAGGCCACGACAAAGGCAAAACATACGCTCAGCAACGTGCCGAACCGGAGCAGCGATCGCCACTGTCGCCGTGACCAAGCGCGACACAACTGCCGCCATCGAGACTTCACCAAAGACACCATAAATCAACCCCAACCGCGATAGAACCTAAATGAGCTTTATTAACCCTTGTCTTGCCACCCCTGTCAATCAGAACCTTACACCGCGGACGGTTCTGCCGATGTGCTGTCATCATCCGGGGCAAAAAAGCGTTGGGTAATGGCCGCCGTGAAAAAGTGGATTAAGAGGCCAAACGGACCTGCAAAGAGGCAAAAAGCCAGTGAATGACGGGTAAAAATCCCTTTCTCCTGACCTTGTAGATAAATCCACCGGCCCACAAACAAATCCATCACCAGAAAATGCACCCAACCCAAAGCCATGACATGGGCATTGGCAAACATGCCAGCCAAGCTGGTCAGTTCCAATTGGGGATCAGAGAAGGCTTCGAGGATGCCACCATCCAGAGTCACGAAGAGATAAACATAGAGACTGGCTAAGGCCGCAAACGGAATGTAGGACTGCATGATCCGGCCTGTTACCGACCAGTTGGGCAGCAGCACCATCAGCGCCCAAAACGGCAGCACCACAAGATTGGCAACTTGAAAAATATTTTCGAGATCAGTGGGAGTGGGAATAAACATCAGCGATCGCTCAGCGCAATTACGCCTTCCACTGTAGAAAAATTCTGCTCCAATGAGCACGTATTTTATCCGGGAGCATCACTCACCTCGCCCCCGGTCACCCTCACCCTCGCTTGACCCTATTCCTCGCGCTGATAGCCGAGTTCCGCTAACCGGGTGCGCGACTGTCGCCACTTCGGTTGCACCTTGACGAAAATTTCCAGGTAAACCTTGCCCATGATGACTTTTTGCATCTGCTCACGAGCGCCCGAGCCGATCGCTTTCATCATGCTGCCTTTTTTGCCGATGAGAATGCCCTTTTGGGAATCGCGCTCCACATGTACGGTGGCGAGAATGCGAGTGATCTTCTCATCTTCTTCCACGCGATCAATGGCCACGGCAACGGAATGGGGCACTTCCTCGCGAGTGTGGTACAGCACTTGTTCACGAATCAGCTCGCCCATGATGAAGCGTTCTGGCTGGTCGGTGACCAGATCGGGAGGATAGTAGTAGGGCCCTGGTTCAAGACGCTGAATGAGTTGGGTCTGTAAGGCTGACACCTGATCGCCTGTCACTGCGGAAAATTCCACCAGCGGCCAACCCTGTTCCTCCGCGATTGCTCGATAACTGCTCACGATAGCTTCGGCATCGTCAGCTGAGCGCAGATCAATTTTGTTCATGCCGAGATAGACGGGCGTGTCCTGTTGGGCCAGCAGTTCGGCAATGAAGCGATCGCCGCGACCGGCGGCGACCGAGCCATCCACGACAAACAACACCACATCAACCGACGCGATCGCCATCCGCGCGTTATGCACTAGGACTTTACCGAGTTCGTGGTGAGGCTTGTGAATGCCCGGGGTATCGACAAAAATGATTTGCGCGGTATCCGTGGTGAGAATGCCCCGCAGGCGATTGCGGGTAGTTTGCGCCACCGGAGACGTGATCGCCACTTTTTGGCCGATCAGATAGTTCATCAAGGTTGATTTGCCCACATTGGGGCGACCCACAATGCCGACAAAACCGGAACGAAAATTGGCAGGTGCGGCTGGAATCGCCGAGAAACCAAGACTATCCACCATGGGCTTAGCTCCCCACCAGGTGAACAACGACTTCTCGGTGATGCCCGCGATCGCGATGCTCCCAAAGATAGATGCCTTGCCAGGTGCCGAGTGCCAAGCGGCCATTGACAATGGGAATCGTCTCAGAGGTACTCGTCAACACTGACCGAATATGCGCCGGCATATCGTCTGGGCCTTCGGCACTGTGAACGTAGTGATAGCCGTCGGGCACCAACTTGGCAAGGAAGTTTTCCAGATCAACCAGCACATCAGGATCAGCATTTTCTTGAATAATCAGACTCGCTGAGGTGTGGCGGATAAAAACGGTACAAAGACCGCTTTGAATGCCCGATTCGCTGACAACGCCCTGCACCTTTTGGGTAAAGCGCTGTAACGATTTTCCCCGGGTGGAAAGATCAAGAACCTTTTGGTAGTGGTGCGTAATCGCAGTGGCAGGCATATCGCTTGAGTGATGTGGACGGCAGCAATGAGATACTCATGGTAACGGAGAATCTAGAGCGATCGCGCCACCACAGCGAAAGAGGCGCTCTCCTCAGCCACTCATAAACTCCAATTAAGTGTTTTCAGTTTTTCATTAGCAACTGCTGTAGAACTGAATCTCCCTTGGGCAGACTAAAAACAGCAGCCCCAAGCATCATTGGCCGACGGCGCAAAGTCCGTAACAGCGGTAATAAACCCGTGCCCCAAACTGTATCTATCCCGGATTTATCGTCATTTCATGCCTCGATGCAGATTCCCCAACCGGCATCTGTCAAGCATTTAGCCAAGGGTGTAAAAGCCTGGAATGAATGGCGATCGCGCCCCACTCAGCCGTCGGCGCTAACCGCACAGCAGCGCATCAATCTCCGCGAAGCCTCACTCAAACAGGCTCAACTCAAAGACATTAACCTCTCAAGGGTTGATTGCTGTATGGCTGACTTGCGCAAAGCCGATTTGTGCCACGCAGATCTACAAGAGACCCTTTTTTACACGGCAAATCTGAGCTACGCCAATCTAAGCTATGCCAACCTCAGCAGCGCGGACTTACGGGAGGTCTCACTCCACGACGCGGCGCTCCAAGCAGCGACGTTGAATTCAGCCACTCTGACCCATGCCGACTTGACCCGTAGCATCTTGCGAGAGGCACAATTTCGTCACGCTGATTTACGACACGCCTCCCTCAATCAGGCCGATGCCTGTATGGTGCAATTTGCCGAAGCTGATTTGTCCTGGGCAGACCTGCGCAGTGCCGCCCTGTATACCGCTGATCTGAGCCGTTGCAACTTATCCAGTGCCACCCTCAATCAGGCGGATTTGCGCGAGGCGAATTTTGCCATGGCCACTTTGCAAGACGCCCTTATGCACGAAGCCGATCTCAGTGCCGCCATCTGTAGTGCGGCCAACATGATTGGGGCTGCCCTACATGGTGCTAATCTCACCATTGCCAACTTCAGCTTGACCAATCTCTGTATGGCCAACCTAAGTCGCGCTTGTCTGGAAGGCACGACACTGATTGGGGCCAACATGATTGGCGCTAATCTGCATCAGGCTAAGCTGGTGCGGGCCAACTGCGAGAATGCTGACTTGCGCGAAGCCATCATGCGGAAAGCCGATCTGCAAGGCACCAACTTTCGGTTTGCTGACCTGAAAATGGCTAACTTGTCTGAAACCAACCTGCGAGGCGCTAATCTCACCGGCGCTGATTTATCGCAAGCAAATGTCTGGAAAGCCAACCTCAAAGAGGCCTGTTTGATTGATGCGGTGATGCCCGATGGCAAGTTATATTCCCCCTAACAAGGGAGTTATGAGCGGCCCGCACTGCCCAAGGCATGCTGCCGATCAGCACAATTCAGGCAGCGCTTCTACATCAAGCTTCTCGTCACTCATCGTCTGCTTTGATCGCTAATGTCGGCGGTTGGGTGGCGGTTAATCGGAATAGTTCTGTGGACAACTCATCATTGCCTCGGTAGGCTTCCCATCGCCCCGAGTCAAAGGAACCAATCCGCCACTGGCCACACATGTAGTTACCATCTTCAGTCAGCGTGCCGCTATAGCGAATCGGGTTTGGCGAAGTCGTTAAATATCGCTTGATAAAAAAGATGCGGTGTCCCAGCAATTCTCCCTGAATCGAGGATTCGCCCAAATAGTTGGCATCTAAAATCCGTCCATCCACAACATTGCCACCCTGAACCAAAGTCGCTTCAAACTGAATGGCCTGCCCGGTCTGCCAATAAGTACCGAGCCAGCAGCCACTAATGTTACTCATTGCTGTGGTGATCATGCCTATAAGTCTGCAAATTGCTCTCTGCTTGATTTGAGCTACGCCATGCTCAAGGTTGTTCTCAATGCACCGATGTGAGCAATCACAGCAGTGATTCCCTCAACTTCAATCACTCAATCGCTTTTATCCAGAAACCGCTTGCCGTTAGGATTGACAGGAAGGACAGCGATTGGAGAAATCATGCGACTGTATGTCGTTTCAGCGTTATTAATAGCCTTCCTCGCTATATTATTCGCGCTGCAAAATACAAATCTGGTTACAATTCAACTCTTTGTTTGGGAATACCAGCAATCACTGGCGCTCGTTCTTCTTGGAACCTTAGCAATTGGGGTGATTCTGGGATTGCTGGTTTCGGTGCCAACGGTTATTCGCCGTAATGTTCGCATTTCACGGCTGCAAACCCAGGTAGAGAGCTTGCTTCAGCAAATCGACGACAAAACTCAAGCCGTGCAGACTGAGGCGCAAAAAACGACTGTTCTGCATCAAGAACATGAAGCAAAGTTAAACCAGCTGGGGTTACTAGAACCAACCACGGCCTTGCTGCGCCAAGATTTGATGCCCACGGCGATCGCCACGCAACTCCAGCAGTTTCAAGCACTCGCTCCCGAGGGGCAAACAGCGACCTTGGGAGTCCTCACCTTCAAGGTATTGCCTGTGGTTCAAGAGCAAGCCGCCTTCACCGAAGTGATGGCCGCAGCGGCTCAGATTTTATCGCAGCAATCAACCCCAGCCACTCGCTGGTATAGCGATGGTCAAGGATACTTTGCCGCGACGGTACCAGGACTCACGCCAAAAGCGATGACTCAATATGCTGAGGAGTTGCAGGCAGCAGTGCTGGAACAGCTACCGAGCTCAGTGCCCAGCTTAAATGAAGAGACAAATGTCACCGTCGGGGGCGCGATCGCGGATGTTGGCCAAGCTACTGATGGTCAGCAACTCATTCAAACTGCGGAACAAGCGGTAGAAACGGCCCTTCAACGGGGTCGCAACCGCGTCAAAATCGAACAAGTCACTTAACGTATGCGGTAGCAGCTGGCCCCCTGACCTTAGCTCCTTGTTATCTGTGGAGGACTCCGACCATTTACGCCCGTCCCTTAGCTCGGTTAATTGAAGAACTGCAAAAGCTCCCCGGCGTTGGCCCCAAAACGGCCCAGCGACTGGCCTTGCACCTGCTCAAGCGTCCAGATGCAGAGGTGCAGGCCCTGGCCCAAGCCCTGATCGAGGCAAAGTCGCAGATGGGCTACTGCTCGATCTGCTTTCATCTTTCCGCGGAGCCCATCTGTGACATCTGCAAGTCCACCAGCCGAGATTTGCAGACGCTGTGCATTGTCGCCGATTCCCGCGATGTGATTGCGTTGGAAAAAACTCGGGAATATCGCGGCAAATACCATGTGCTGGGCGGTTTAATTTCACCCATGGAAGGCATTGGCCCCGAGCAGTTGAACATTGGGCCGTTGGTGCATCGGGTCAATCAGGACAACATTCAAGAAGCCATTATCGCCATTAGCCCCAGCATCGAAGGTGACACGACCACGCTATATGTGGGCCAATTGCTGAAACCGTTTACGAAGGTTACTCGCATTGCATTTGGTCTGCCTATGGGCGGCGACCTGGAATACGCTGACGAAGTGACGTTGGCACGGGCACTAGAAGGACGGCGATCGCTGGATTAGCGATCGCTTTTTCAAAAAAACCGCGCTGTTTTTTGAACGCTAGCAACGTTGTAATTGCCGTACAGAAAGAATCAATATTGACCACCGATAATTTTAAGAATGGGGCGTAACACGAGTCATGGCATAGAGTTCTCGACTCCGCTCTTGCAGAATCGTCTCATCTTCGATCGCGACTTGCCGTAGATAATTAATCTTGATTTCTTCGAGCCACACTAGAGCCAGCGCTTCAATTTTTTCAACTCCCTGATTCTCCTGTAAATCAGCTCGAAAAGATTGATTGAAATTTTCGACCAGGGCTTTGACTAGTTGCCTTCTTTGAGGATCAGGATCTTTAGAATCTAAGCCGCCATAGAGCGTTTCACAGAGATTATCAACAAGTTCTTGCACCGTATTTTGTACAAGGGTGCTGAATCCAGGTAAGTGGCCTAGTTGCTGATAAATGGGCGATCGCGTAAATGCCGTCGACACCGTATAAGTTAGCAGCGCTTCCACCTGGGGACGCACCTTGGGTAACGTTTCATCGACGACGGTGGACGACACTTGCTGAGCGATCGCGCTAATTTCGTTAACTTCTCCCAGATTGATGTACTGGGAAGGCTGAGATTTATCATTCAGCAAAAACTCGGCCAAGTTCCCTTTTTTAATGGATGATTGCAGCTGATTAATGATGCGAATCAAGACAAACTCTGTCAGTTCCACCACCACACTGGAAATCAAGAAACCCACAACCCGCTGACGGATGGGTTCTAAATTCAACAATTTTGACTGCTTAATGCGAGTAATAACGGGAATAATGCGTAGCAGCAACCAAGTAGGAGCAAACAGTGAAAACGGCGTAATCAGCAACAGGTCATACCAACGAAAAAGAATCGCGTCCCAGATTTTGAGCCCTTTGTAGCGACGCCGCATCACCAGCACTCGGAGCAATAATTCCGCACTAAAAATTGCAATAAATAGACTATCAATGGCAATGAAGTTGTTCGTAGGCTGACCATTAAAACCGATACTACGAAAGTAGTTGGTCTCAATTAAGGGCCGAAGTTCTTGCTCAAAGAACTGCACTTGAGATTGGTAGCCCGCCTGCGACAAATATTCATTGGTCCAAAATGTTGTAAATGCCTCAGTGGCAGAGCCATAAGATTCACCTGTTGTGTCTTCAACTTGACGCCTCATCAGCTCTTTGATGCGTTCCAAAGTGCCGGATTTATTGGCAATGTCGAAGGGATTTTCGGCGATCATGTCGTTGCTGGCGGTTCTTAGCTCCTCAAGCATGGCCTCTGTCGAGGAAGCTGAGAGACCACTCTCGGCCACTTGGCTCTCCAACGCCGTGACTTTCTCTAGATAGTCCACGGTAAATGGGTGGGGGGTGATGCCTTTGAACTGCTGGCCGTACCATTCTGTCAGGTTGGGTGCCAGCGCTCGATACATGTCACGGAAGGGGATATAACTCAGATCAAACAGTACTAAACCGAAATTGAGCAGGGCGATCGCCGCCATCACCTTTTCAACCCAGCGTCGTTGAGCGCTCATCGGAATCAGGCGCGGCAGTGGCGACACACGTTTCATATCCATCTAGCCAGTGAAATATCACTAGAGTGTATCGTTTGAACTGAGGGGTACGGCTGCGCGATCGCTGCTTTTTGCCACGCCACACCCAAGACCTCAGCCAGCCGTTCAAACTTCCTCCGGCTTAAACGGAAACGTCGGCCAGCCCGCACGCTAAGCCACGAGACTGGCTATTAGCCAATCATCTCCACATCAAGGAATCCGTACAAATGGGGGCGTTCGACTCGGTCAACGGTAATACCGTCGTCGCAGTCAACTGGTTGTGCGATCGCGGGACTACGCAAAGTCGCTTTGCTCAGACATCCAGTCGCAAGCAAGAACCGCGATCGCACTATGACTCACAGCCTCCTACTAAGGCTGATATTCCAAACAGGTTCCCAAGCCTTCTTGACCGTCGTAAATCACGGAGATGCGATCGCGCACCTGAATCGGATCGCTGGAGAGGTGGGTTAAGGTCACATCAGCCATGCCATTCACAGCCCCGCGCCAAACCATTTGGTTTTGGGCATTTCTGCCATCAAAAGTCATCTCGGCTAACGCGGTTGTATTGCCGTCGCGACTAAAGTTAACACGAGCAAAGCCCCCCTCAGGACTGTACAGCGTCGAAAAGTCGATGTTGGAACCGGCAACAGTGCCCAGGCAATTCAATACGAGAGGATCACGAAAGTTGGGTTCTTCGGGCAATTCTACGGGAGGCGTAGCAGCTGGCGGTGGCTCGGCAACGGGCTCTTCAACCGTGTCATCAGAATTTTCCAACAGGTCAATAGCCGCTGCCGTCGCAATGAAGAGCACGTCATCCTCAATCCGCTGGTCGCGCCGCAACGGCATGATCTCGATATCGTAGGCATTCCGGACACTGACAAAGCGGCGAGTGATGGTAGCAAGGACGCGATCGCTATCTCGCCCTCGAATCTCATATTCATGATTAATGAAATCGCCACGAGCCACACCCTGACCCACCCCAGGCACGTCAATGATGTAGCTTCGTCGAAAGGGAGACACAATTGCCGGACGCACTTCGGCGACGACATCTCCATCGCGGGTAATTTGAATCGTGTCGATGATGTCGAAAATCTTGTTTTGGATGCGGGCCAACTCTCGCCCTTCCATATCGCGAAAGATCATCTGTCCGTTCAGAGAAATCAGACGACCGTTAATCGTGAATACCGGATCGCCATCATCATCTCGAACGAGGTAGCTATCTGTGAGGGACAACCAGCGATCGGTCATGCGATAACGCACCGGCTCGACTCGCGCTTGGGCGATGGTTTGCTCAGCCTCTAATGTCGCAATTTCGGGAGTTGGGGCTTTTGCCTCGCTGGCACTGCTGCCTAAAGCACAAACGAACGCTGCCATACTCAATGCAGTAGCAAGTTGTTTAATTCTCATAGGGTGATTACCTCACAACACAAAATTTATTTAGAGACACCAAAGGTATGGCCATTCCTAAATGACCGCTCTGTGGTTCAACATTCGCTATCACAGATACTGACTTGTCCAGCAGTCACATTGGTTGGTCATTCGCCCAGTTCGTGACCTTTACAGCGCAGCGTTTGGTGCTTTAGTAGCATGACAGAAGTGAGCTCTATCGGTCTTTTTGATTACAGTTTTTTTAACGTGATGACACGTCGGAATTCCGTCGATAGGGATGCTCTATCAACACCTTATGCTTCAGACCTTACGTCTCTACATTTGGCAAACATTCAACCGCAAGTCGAATTCTAGAGATGCCACCAAACACTAGCCGGGCACCAAAAATTACCGCTAAAAACCAATTCAGCTCTGGCAAAACCCCGAACCAAAAGAGCAGCCCTAACGTTAATCCCCAAAAACCATCGGCAATAATCCACCACCAACTCACGTAGGACCGCCACTGCAACGCGATGAGTAAGCGGGTTACCCCCTCACCAATAAGCACCATCCCCACCAAAAAAGTGAAGAGAACAACATTGGCTGGGGCAACAAACATGAGGGATACACCGACTGCCAGATAAAGCAGCGGTCCCAAACTCCGAATCAGCCAGTCGCCCAACGGCTGCGTGCTGAAAACGTACAGAAATTTGGCGGCAGCGATCGCAATGAATAACCAAGGCAACAACGTTCTGATATCGATGGCTGATTGCTTAGGCAACCAGAACACCAAAATGCCCAGGACAATGATTAAGCCTCCAAAAGCGATCGACCAAGCAGAGGTTTGCGGTTTAGATTTACCAGGCTGTAAGTCTTGAGTCATGACCCTCAGGATCCCTCGAATAAATGAGACAAACTGCGCTAAACAATAGGGATATCGCCTTACGCTCTCACAGCAGCAGGAAAAGAGCTTGCACTCAAAATTATCCCTTACCGATTCAGAGCTCTACAAATCCATTGACACTAGATTTCACTTGCTGGATCGTGCCTTAGCTAGGTTTCCGATCACTATATTCCGAGATTGCTAACAACTCAGAAGATCACCACGATACCCAGGTCAAATTGGCTGAAACAAGCAGACTGGCGATCTATTTAATTTGAGTTGTGTTGGTCACCGTAGATTTTTCCAAGAGAACGAGTTTAGCTTCTTTCATGTTCTCAAGGTTTCGGCACCTCATTTAAGCGTCCGGCTAAATTGTTGAGGTTATCTTCCAAATGGCTACAGGTGACCACGATGCGCTCCCAACCGCTAGGAATAATGGCCTGAACATGAGCCAGATTATTGCGCAAAGTTTCCATTTCTTTAATAGCGCGGCGGGCCTCCTTCCGGGTTTTCCAACCAATTGCCTGACGGACACCTTCGTCATACGAAAGGATTTGGCCCTTATCGCCGTATTGCAGACAGTCCACCAGATCAGGCTTTTGTCCCCGCCGCAGGCGCTCTTGTTGTAAGGTTTGGGCTTTAGCCAGGCGCTGCTCAGACAACCGATCTTGCCAGCTGTTGTCTGGATAGCGGTGACGAATCAGATTAGTTAGCAGCATTTCACTCAGCGTAATCAGACCAAACAAGAACATCCGCATTGGCGGTTTTTCCAAGTCTTCCAATGCCACGATCGCGACTACCTCATTAAGGTTGGTCACGAAACATTGTTGATTAATCGACAGCGATTTCACCACATCAATCAGACTGGCCGTGTCCGGCACCAAATCATCGGCTGGAGTGAAGGGATGCAGATATTCGCCACAGGTGCCCGCGTCTAATTCCGCTCGTCGCACATAGCCTCGCACCAGCCCATCAACGCGAATGCCGACCCGATCAAAATCACGGTCAGCCATAAAAGCTTTTACTTTCGGAGCATTGGCATCAACATCAAAAGATACCAAGGGCTCAGCAATATCCATCGCCGTAAATCCCTCAAAAAACATACGGCGTAGGCGAGAGCTTTGTAACGGTTGTGAATGCATAGCCAGTTATTTTTTACACGAAGTCCCTCAACGCCGAGGTCTCGGCACGGACTTCTCAGGATACTATTCGCGCTGACCCACAATGATCACTGCTATAGCGCTAGGTTCGCACTGCAGCGATCGCCCCTAAGCCTCTTCCTGCTCTAGCATCACTTGGGCCTCTTGCAATCGCGCGACAGGAGCACCTGCTTCTCTCTTCAGAGACTGGCTAGTGGCATCGACACC
>CAZFWL010000029.1:0-12676 GCA_964522775.1 uncultured Halomicronema sp. | reverse complement strand
TGCCGATCTCCGTTGCGACACGGTGCTTATCTTGAGGGGATGAAAATGCACCCGCCAACCAAATGAGGAAGAGCCACACATCACCACACCTGTGAGTCACACTCACAGTACCGAGCCATAAGCGCTGAAATCGCTTTAACAGGCGGCTCAGTCACGACGCCTTGAACAGACGCTTGCCAGCCAAAAGATTGCCGCCACCGAACCACTTGGTTCAGAGGCAGCGTTCATAGACAAGAATTAAGCCGAAGCAATTTGGCAATCGTCGCTACAGACTTAGAACGCTAAACATCCAGTTTCCGTTTCAGCGACAGTTATCCATGATACACAAGCTGAATAGAAATGTCTAGAAAAAAGATTCAGCTTGATTGCCTGGAGTTTTAAGGATTTGGCTGTAAAGCTCGAAAGCGCTTCTCTGCAAGGATTCAGGGCTTTTCGGCGAAGATGGTTTGAGGTTGCCGAAGACTTCCAATGGTAGAAGCCGCAACACTGTAGCCCATGTTGCCATGTGCAGAGTGCAAATTGCGATAACCTCGCGCGAAGGCTTAATGTTCGCTGTTTTCCACCTTATACAGTGGGAGTTGAATTTCAAACTCGGTACCGATCGCTTGACTTGAGGCATCCGCGGCAGCGGCAGGCGATCGCACGACAAACTTGCCGCCATGTTTTGCCGTGACTAACCGATAACACGTTGCTAAGTCGGTTTCGCGTGCTAAGCGCTGACGAATCGAGAATGCCGATTGGATTTGCTGGAGAGCTGAAGCTGATAAGCCTGGTCCGTTGTCAGTTATTGTGACCACCACCCAGCGATCACCCATCGGTGCTGCTGGATTAGCATCATGCAGTCGAGTGGTGATGGTAATGCAGGGAGAACCGCTTGAAGCTGCTGAAGTGGATGCGATCTGACTCCCTGAAAGGCTTGATTCGGTAGATTGCCCTGCTGCTGTGCTCAATAGAGCATCAATACAAAAAGTCAACACATTCATCAGGACCTGACTAAGCTGCCCCGCAAAGCAGGGAACCGGAGGCAATGCGTCATATTGACGAACAATCTGAATCTGTGTGGTGAGGCGACTCTTTAGGAGCAGTACAATGCCATCGATTAGCCCGTGTAGATCAGCGGGCTTGGGATAGACTTCATCGATGTGGCAAAAGTTTTGAAGGCTGCTAGCTAGTTGTTTTAGCCGTGCTGCACCACTCTTAATGCTATTGAGAGTCAGCGGTAGATCTTCCCGCAGGTAGTCCAGTTCGATTTCTTCTTGCAACTCATTGAGGGAGGATGCCCTGGCAAGGTTGCCATAAGCCGCTTCATAAGCTGCCAGTAGCTCTAACAACTGCTGACAATAATGGTCAACATGGCTCAAATTACCCCAAATAAACCCTAGGGGATCCATGATTTCGTGAGCGATGCCATCTACCAGTCGGCCTAAAGAGGCCATTTTTTGGGACTGCAGCATGGCGGCTTGGGCACGTTCATGGCGAACCTGTGTTTCAATACCGCGAATTTGCCAGTGGGCTTGGTTCAGATCATGAGCGCTGATTAAGCGATCGCCTTCGGATGTGCTGACTAAGATGGGCTCTCCTTGGAGCTCACTTGGTTGACGGAGGGCCGCTCTTGCTGCCGCCAGGATCGTGGTCTCGCCAGAAAACCTGAGAGGGCGTCGTCGCGTGTAGCTATAAATAATAGATAAGGACTCTGGCAAAAATAGTTCGCAAGCCTTCGGCCGCAGCAAAAACTCTAGAAATTGCTGCCGTGACAGAACTCCAACGAAGACGTGCTGATCGGTTAGCAAAAGGCCCGGGAGCTCAGGAAAATGATTGAATTGCTCGGCAGCGATACTGCCGGACAACTGGATATCAAGTTCTGCTGCGTGCAGCGGTAAGGCCTCTAAGGTCGAATTCACCCCCAGCGAAACAGGGGTGGAAGGCGAGTGGTCAAGACTCGAGCGAGTTGTTAGCAATGACCAGTCAAGCATTGGGGCGATCTCGGTATTGGCATGACCTAAAGATGCATGCTTTAGTATGCCCCAATTCGGCTGGCGGGCATTAAGCCCCTCCCTTGAGACTAAATGCCACTTAGATCAGGCGATCGACCGAAGTGATAAGACTTTCTATAGTCTGGGTCGAATGTAGCCTCAGGTAACAGCCAAATCAATCAACACTGCCTATGATGAGCTGCAAACATTGCTGAAGGGAGCCTCCCTTATGAAACCGTTGCTCCATCGCACCAAAATTGTGGCTACGATTGGCCCAGCGAGTAGTTCGCGAGACATGATCCTCGCTATGGTCAAAGCGGGGATGAACGTTGCTCGGCTCAACTTTTCCCATGGCAGTTATGAAGACCACACCCGCATGATCCAGCTTTTGCGGAGCGTGTCAAAAGAGCTAGATACCCCCATTACGCTATTGCAAGATTTGCAAGGTCCCAAAATTCGAGTCGGTCAAATACCGGGTGGGGTGACGGAATTAGTGGAAGGCGAGACGTTGCTGCTGGTGCCGGTAGGTCAAGAGGACGGGCTGCCCAACTGTATCGGCATCGATTATCCCTACTTAGCTGACGATGCTGAGCCCGGGATGCAAGTTTTGCTAGATGACGGCATGCTGGAACTCAAAATTGAAGCAGTAGAGTCTCCTAAGGTGACTTGTCGCATCATTCAAGGGGGACCGCTTAAAAGCCGTAAAGGCGTTAATTTGCCGGAATTGAGTCTGCGCCTGCCCTCGATGACAGATAAAGATAAAGAGGATCTGCGCTTTGGCGTGTCTCAGGGAGTGGATTGGGTTTCGCTAAGTTTTGTCCGTCGGGGTGAGGACATTCTCGCGCTCAAGTCGCTACTCAATGCTGAAGGCGCTCCGGCAACCCCCGTCATTGCCAAAATTGAAAAGCCGCAAGCGATCGCTAACCTTGATGAAATTTTGTCTGTGACAGACGGTGTCATGGTGGCCCGAGGGGATTTGGGGGTTGAGATGAAAGCCGAAAAAGTCCCCCTATTGCAAAAACGCATCATCAAAGCCTGCAACTTCCACAGCATTCCAGTGATTACGGCAACGCAAATGCTGGAGAGCATGATTGAGCATGCGCGTCCCACCCGAGCCGAAGCCAGCGATGTGGCTAACGCTATCATCGACGGCACTGATGCGGTGATGCTGTCGGGAGAGGCGGCCGTGGGCAAATTCCCCCTACGAGCGGTGCAAATGTTGGCGCGGATTGCCACTGATGTGGAACCGGAAGTTTCGTTTGCTAATGATCCGCCTGACTATAGCGATGTCACCCATGCTTTGAGTGAAGCTCTCAACGTGATTGATCGCGTGCTGGATTTGCAGTGCATTGTGGCCTATACCGAGTCAGGATATTCGGCCATGATTGCGGCGGGCGAACGACCTCGGGTGCCAGTGGTGGCGTTCACGCCTGATCGGGACGTGTATCACCGCCTGAATTTAGTCTGGGGTGTCAAACCAGTATTGATCAGTGAACCGGCCACAACCTTTGAAGAAATGACGAAGTTGGCAGAGACTTGTTTGGTTGAACGCAAGATGGCGAGTCCAGGAGATCAAGTATTGGTGATGGGAGGGGTACCCTCTAACCAACCTCAGGGAACTAATTTCCTGAAATTGCAAACCATTGGACAGGGCTGACAATCTGTAGATAATCTATAGGCATGTTAAGCCTTGTTAAGGTGCACTTTGTTTGTCCCAACTAAAGTCAGAAATTTCTATGGTTGATACTGCCCCAGTGAAATTAGATGTATCGGCTCCAGCTACCCAGGGGCAGCCTCACCGGGTTGTGATTGTTGGGGGTGGTTTTGGTGGCCTGTATGCCGCTCAATCGTTAGGGCGATCGCCAGTAGAGGTGACGCTGATTGATCGCCGCAATTTTCATTTATTCCAGCCTTTGCTATATCAGGTGGCTACCGGCGGTTTGTCACCGGGCGATATTGCTTCTCCCTTGCGCTCTGTCCTCAGCAGTCAAAAAAACACCCAGGTATTACTAGGTGACGTGCGGGGCATCGATCCTGACGAGCAAGTGCTAACGCTCAAAGATGGCGACACGGTGCCTTACGACAGCCTAATTTTGGCTACTGGCAGTGCTCATCACTACTTTGGCAACGATCATTGGGAGGCGATCGCTCCTAGCATCAAGACCATTGAAGATGCCCTGGAAGTGCGGCGGCGGATTTTTCTCGCCTTTGAAAAAGCAGAACTGGAGCCCGACCCCGAAATCCGTAAGGCGCTCCAAACTTTCGTCGTGGTGGGGGCTGGCCCAACGGGAGTGGAAATGGCCGGGGCGATCGCTGATTTGGCCTATGAAACGCTCAAAAATGATTTCCGCCATGTCGATACTCACGACACTCGCATCATTCTGGTAGAAGGCATGGATCGGGTCTTACCGCCTTTCGACCCCTCCCTTTCGGAACGTGCGGCCAAAGATTTAGACAAACTTGGGGTTGAAATTCGCACGGGCACCTTTGTGACCGGTTTAGAAGGCGAACAAGTCACGATTAAAACCGGCGACCATACAGAGACAATTCGCTCTCACAGCGTCTTTTGGGCTGCGGGGGTGCGCGCCTCTTCATTAGGCAAAGTCCTGTCAGAAAAGACTGGTGCCCCAAGCGATCGCGCCGGGCGCATCATGGTGGAACCGGACTTTAGCGTGCCGAATTATTCCAACATTTTCGTTATTGGTGATTTGGCTCACTACGCCCATCAAGGCGAAAGACCTTTGCCTGGGGTTGCGCCCGTCGCCATGCAGGGGGGCAAATACGTAGCGCGCACGATTCGTGATCGCCTCAACAATAAAACGACCCCACCCTTTGTCTATAACGACAGCGGTAGTCTGGCGATCATCGGTCGCAACTCTGCCGTCGTTGACCTGAACTGGACCAAGCTCACGGGCTATCCCGCGTGGGTGATTTGGGCCTTAGTACATGTCATGTTTCTCATCGAGTTTGATAATAAAGTGCTCGTCATGACTCAATGGATGTGGAACTTTTTTACCCGCAACCAGGGAGCCCGGTTAATCACCGGACGCGATCAAATGAAAAGCGATCAAGCGTTTATGAATCAATAGTCACGTTGACTCAGCAATACTTTTCTCCGGCCGCAACCGGAGTAAGTGGCGCTAACGTAGAGCTATGCAACCACTGATTCAACTCTGCAACGTTTGTAAATGCTATGGCGTCGGCAATACTGAAGTCCGAGCGCTGTGGAATGTCGATTTAACTGTCGATGCGGGCGAATACTGTTCCATCATGGGCCCGTCCGGCTCGGGTAAATCGACCGCGATGAATCTCATTGGCTGTTTAGATCGACCGACCTCAGGCGAGTATTACCTTGATGGAGAGAATGTGGCAGGGTTGGATGACGATGCCTTGGCCCACATTCGTAACCGCAAAATCGGGTTTGTCTTTCAGCAATTTCATCTGCTGCCGCAACTTTCGGCGCTTGAGAATGTCATGCTACCGATGGTCTACGCGGGCGTGGCGACGGGGGAACGGCGAGATCGCGCTGCCGACGCTTTGAAGCGGGTTAAGCTTGCTGATCGTATTCATAACAAGCCGACGCAGCTCTCTGGCGGACAACAACAGCGAGTGGCGATCGCCCGCGCGATTGTCAACGAGCCACTTCTGGTATTGGCAGACGAACCCACCGGAGCGCTAGATTCCCATACGACTCAAGACGTATTGAGCATTTTTGCGGAGCTAAACGCCACCGGCATTACCGTCGTCATGGTGACCCACGAGCCGGAGGTCGCCCGTCAAACCCGGCGCATTGTTTGGTTTCGCGATGGCGAAGTTGTGGATGCTCACTTAACCCCAGCCGATATTGGCTCCCTAACGGCAACCGCTTGAAGAAGACTTTTGGCTTTTTGGCTAAATGCCGTTCGCAAATCCGAGAGATTTGATATAAATACAGGCGAGCTTTCGCGTACAAGCAGTAGAGACGCTATATCTAGTCTCTGGAGGGATGAATTATGGGCATTTGGCAGCATCGCTGGCTACATCTTGTGGGCATCGTTGGCGTCGCAGTAGGTGGATTCGTGATTCACCCTAGCTTGCGACCCGCCCTAGCTCAGACCTCGCAGCAGGTTTCTCAAGCGCCGAATGCGGCGCTCGCGGAGGCTGCGGTTGAGCGCGGATTAGCACTTATCCAACAAGGGGCGATCGAGCCCGCGACCGCAGCCTTTCGAGAAGCCATTGAGCTTGATCCAAATTCTGCAGCGGCTTACTACAATCTAGGACTCGTACAACGTCAGACCGGCCAACTGCAGGAAGCGGCAACATCTTTTTGGCAGGCACTTGAGGCTGACCCAAACTTTGCGATGGCTTATTCCAATCTAGGGGCAGCCCTGTGGGAAGGAGGCAATTTAGAGCAAGCTCAGGAGTATCTCGAGCGAGCGATCCAGATTCAGCCTGATTTGGGTAATGCTTATTACAACTTGGGTTTGGTGCAGCTTGACCAAGAAAACTACGGGGCTGCGATCGCTTCCCTACAACGAGCCGAAAACGCGACTCCCAATGCCCCAGAACCATCCTTTCACCAAGGGCGCATTTACTTGAGGCAGCAAAACTACAGTGCGGCAATTGGTGCCTTTAATCGGGCGATCGCCATTTTCCCTGAATATGTCGAAGCCTATTACAACCTTGGCGTAGCTCAATATGGCCAAGGCGATTACAGCGCCTCTCTGGACTCCTTCCGCAAAGCGACAGAATATAATCCTGGCTACGCTAACGCTTACTACAGTGCGGGATTATCCTTCATTCGTTTAGGCGATTATGCCGAAGCCCGTGGTGTATTAGAGCATGCCAAGAGCCTCTACATTACGCAGAGCAATCCCCAGTGGGCAGCCAACACCCAAGCACAACTAGATCGCATCGCTGGCCAATAGCTGCAGAAACGTCGGCATTTGGTTATCCATCTTGCGAAGCCTACAGCTGTCAGCCCAAGACAAGGCACTCCGTGAAAATTCGTAGTCTCGAGTTGATAGGAACTGGATGTTGACACCCTCGAACTAGTGACCTAAAGAGCCTACGTGTGTCATAGATGAAGTCTCTGTGAAGTAAACTCTCGCTTCAGAAGCGGTTTTTACTAGCCGTTCGCTTTTTGGCGGACTGCTTGTGCCCTATCGTACAAATGCTACATAAAGGGGGCATCTGCTGGCTCACTGGTGATCACATCCCTTCCCTAAGACTGATGCAGGATGTCATTTATGCAATAACCCTGCTCAGTATTTTCCTGTCTGTTTACGTATTTTTTCAATGAAATTACTGTAAATTGCTACATCATGGCTGTACTCAGAATATTTACTTAGCCTATTGTGGCTAAGCGTAGAGCCCAATGAATGAAATCGCTCATTGGTCAGGGAATCTGCTGCTACTGTTTATGCTTGTGATGCACTGCGAAGCATGCCAAAGTCTTGGTTCACTCTGGGTGGGTCGATCGTTTTCTTGCTTACCGTCATATCGCTCTTTCTAAATACAGAGCAACAGCGCACTGGTGAGAGCTTTCAAATATCACTGCAGTCGATCCTTCCCGCTGTCCTGGCGAGTAACTCCCCAAATATCGATATTTCTGCTGATGGCGATCGCTGGGCAATGCCTTCCTATCAAGAGCAAATTGCTGACTGGCAAGCTCAGCAGGCCAGCATTACTTTAGATGAGACCGATCTGACCGCTCCTGAAGCGATTATGACTGCAGATGGCAGCGCACCAGTAGCGCTATCGGATGTCGATGGCTTAGTGCAAAATCAACCCGACTTTCTGACTCATCTCAGGCAGGGTTTAGCGAGCTTGAACGCCCGCCCTGATGATCAACAAGCATTGCAGCCGATACTGAGATCACCACTCTCACGAGTCAGTTTCCAGCCGAGCGATCGCACTTCCATTGAGCGCTATGCCAACCGCCAGCATCTATCTGTGGATGCTCCAGAGCTGCGATATTTAGATACTGACACCATGGAGTCTTTGCTCAGTTTTCGTCGCGTCTTGGTTGAAGATATTTCTGAAGCAGAAGCTAGTGTGATCTGTCGATCAGAAACAGACGTCACTACCGGCGAAGAGGTGGAAACATGTATCGAGGTGGCCCCCCTCGGCAGCCGATATAGCCAATACTGGATTGACGATCCCAACGCACTTTGGTGGTGACATTCGGCTATAAACCGTCATCCCCCTCGGTAGCTTATGAACCAGTAGATTCGGACTGACCCAGGCAGAACGATGAGATAGCGGCTAAACAGTATCAGCAAGACACAGCTAACAGCCATCCCCACAGAACCTCTTAGCGGACGAATCGGGTGGCCGTGATCTGTATCACTCATCACGATTCCAATCCAAATCTTTGCATACAGTATGCACTGACTGCCCGAGTGCGCTCATTTTTGCTCAACCGCTAGCCGCCATGGTGCAAATAGAAAGCTTTTTGCGGGAGCTGCTGTAAATGTTACAGATTCATATTTCTGGTCTGTGCGACGTTGAGCAGTGGTTTTAATGGTCTTTAATCTGATTGTCCTTAAGCACTGAGTGACGCCTATGGCACTGGATGTTTCTGATATGACTCCCGCTGAGGCCCAGGTCTCCCAACAAACGACAGAGGATAATATTCAGCACGTACTGGCTCGGGGGGCCGCTGGCGTTTCTTTGCGCTCTGTCACTAAGAAGTACGGCCAGTTCACCGCAGTTGAAAATCTGTTCCTAGATATTCCACCGGGGTCTTATTGCTGCCTGTTGGGACCAAGTGGTTGTGGTAAAACAACTACCCTGCGAATGATTGCGGGACATGAGACGATTACGAGCGGTGAAATTTACATCGGCGATCGCCTGGTCAACCATCTTCCCCCAGCCAAGCGCAACACCGCCATGATGTTCCAGAGTTATGCGCTGTTTCCTCACAAAACGATCTGGCAAAACGTTGAATTTGGACTGCGGATGCGCAAGGTTTCGGCCAACGAGCGCAAGCAACGGGTGGGAGAAATTTTAGAGTTAGTGGGGCTAAGCCACACCAGCGATCGCAAACCCGATCAGCTTAGTGGCGGACAGCAGCAGCGCATTGCCCTGGCTCGAGCCCTGGTCACTCGGCCCCAAGTACTGATGCTAGACGAACCGCTCAGTGCCCTAGATGAAAATTTACGGGTGCGGATGCGTAGTGAACTGCGCAACATTCAAAAGCAGTTCGGGTTGACCTTCATCCAGGTCACTCACCATGTTGAGGAAGCATTTTCGCTTTCTGATCAAATTGTGGTGATGGATCACGGCCACATTGACCAAGTGGCGACCCCAAGCGAGTTATTTGATAAACCCGCTTCGCAGTTTGTCGCCAAATTTATCGGTGACAACAACATCTTTGAAGGCAAAGTCGTCAATGCCGTGCCTGAGGCCGACGGATTAGAAACCATTGAACTGGAGGTGGAGGGCATCGGTCGTGTCTTTAGCCGAGGGCATTCGGTTCCCATTGGGCAGACAGCTGCTTGCTCAGTGCGTCCGGACTTGTTGAACATCGTTTCTGAGACCGCGACTTCGGCGAATCACTTGACGGCGCGTATTGTTGATGTCGAGCTGACTGGCTATGTCACTCGCGTGTCGATGCTGGCTGAAGCAACTGGTCAAGAGTTGCTGTACAAAGTCCGTACAGCGGAATGGTCGCAATCTGGCCTGACTGAAGGCCAAACGGTGACCTTGGGATGGCCAGCTCAAGATTGCGTTTTTCTGCCTTACTAAGTTTTTTCGACGTAATTGAGCCGTTTTTGACGATTTCCCTTAATCTGCTCTTAAAATCAATAAAATTTCTGACAGGAGAAAACCATGGCAAATATTTCACGGCGCTATGTAATTCGGACCGGACTAGCGGCCGGAGCCGCGATCGCGGCGGCTCGCTGTAGTGGTGCGCAAGAAGGAACACCCGACAATCCGGCACCCGGTCCCGAAGTCAATACCAATGCCAGCAAAGACGTAACCCTGCGGCTCATTGGGACGGGCGTGTCTCAGATCAATGAAATTCGGGATAAAGCCCAAGAAGATCTCGGCTTTACCATTGAAATGCGGGCCCTCAGCACTGAGGAAAACAACCAGATTGCGATTACGCAGCCGGATCAGTACGACATCTTTGATGGAGAGTATTTCAGCCTGCCGTTGGTCGTTCCCTCTGGCAACCTGCGTCCCATCGAAATTAGCCGCATTACTAATTGGGACAAAATTGTTTCTTTCTTCACCACTGGTGAGTTTAAGGGGATGCCCGTCGAGGGGTCTCAGGGGACTGCTCCGTATCGGGTAATGTACTTGACCGGCCCCGACGCTACTGAGTTTTCCCCCGAACCGACCGATTTTGCCACTCTGATTCCTTTCCAGTACAACGCGGATACGCTGGGCTATCGACCTGACCTGGTTGGTCGCACCATTGAAACTTGGGGCGAGTTGTTCAACGAAGAATTCCGGGGCAAAACCTCAATTCTCGACATTCCCCAGATCGGCATTATGGACGCTGCGATGGTCGCTGAGTCCTTGGGACTGATGACTTTTGGCGACAAAGGCAACATGACCCAAGCTGAGATTGACCAAATCATCGAAATCTTGAAGGAGCAAAAGGCCGCCGGTCAGTTCCGGGCGTTCTGGAAGACTTTTGATGAGTCAGTGAACTTGATGTCTTCTGGTGAGGTGGTCTTGCAATCGATGTGGTCACCGGCGGTAACAGCGGTGCAGGCTCAGGGCATTGAATGCATCTACGCGCCCCTAAAAGAGGGCTATCGTGGCTGGGGCGGTGGCGTTGGCCTGTCGAAGAACCTGGAAGGGATGGAGTTAGATGCCGCCTATGAGTATCTCAACTGGATGCTTGATGGCTGGGTCGGTGCTTTCCTCGGACGCCAGGGCTACTACAGCGCTGCGCCGGAAACGGCCAAGAAGTTCATGTCTGAGGCCGAGTGGGCGTTCTGGTATGAAGGCCAGCCAGCTTCTGAAGACATCGTTGATCCGTTTGGCAAGACCCTGGCAAAATCCGGCGTAACTCGCGATGGCGGCTCGTTTGACGAGCGCTTTGGCAATATCGTTTGCTGGAACTCCACCATGGAAGAGAACACCTACCTGGTACAGAAGTGGAATGAGTTCATTGCGTCGTAAAGACGCCATCTGATGCGATCGCAGCTTCTGTGGTGAGTTGTGATCGACCGGAGCAGCAAGGGGCTAAGGCCCCTTGTTTGCTAATCAGTTTAGTCAAAACACGAACCCCGACGGTTGAGTCCAAGGGATGAAGCCACGAGTCAGAGCCTTTTGGGGCTTTACACCTGTTGATTCGGTTTGCCTGCTGACGCATGACCTATCGGTTTCAGTTTCAAGTGATTTGGGATAATTGGCCGCTACTGCTGCAAGGCGTGTGGCTAACCCTACAACTTTCGGTTGGAGCTGTCGTATTGGGCTTGCTGGTGGGTACAGTCGGCGCACTCTGCCGTATTTCGGCGAACTCGGTGTTGCGATCGCTCGCCACCATTTATGTGGAAGCGATTCGCAATACGCCCTTTCTCATACAGTTGCTGTTCATCTTTTTTGGCATCTCTAGTCTGGGGCCTACTTTAGGGAATGAGCAAGCTGCATTGCTGGCCCTAACCATTAATTTTGGGGCCTATGCCACAGAGATTATCCGCGCGGGGATTGAATCCGTCGCTACCGGACAAATTGAAGCTGGAAAATCGTTGGGACTCAATCGAGTGCAGGTATTTCGCCTGATCGTGTTGCGACCAGCGATCGCTAACATCTATCCCGCCTTAACGGGGCAGATTGTCTTGTTGATGTTGTTGTCCAGCGTGGTGTCGCAAATTTCGGCAGAAGAGCTGACCTTTATGGGCAACTTTTTGCGATCGCGAACCTTTCGAGATTTCGAGGTGTTTGCTGCTGTCGCCGTCATTTATGTTCTGCTGACCCTGTTGTTCAAACTGGCCGCTCAGCTATTACATCGGCGGTTGTTCCAGTTCACCCGCTATCTCTAAACCCCCTTGCTGCTTATGGCCATCACCCATGCGAGATTTTAGTTACATCAACATCGTCGTTGCCCTCGTCTGGGCTGCTCGCTGGACGTTGTTGTTGTCAGTGGTCGCGTTTGTCGGTGGCGGCATTGCGGGCTTTTTGCTGATGCTGCTGCGCATTTCGCCATTTAAGCCTCTGCGCTATATCAGTCGGGGCGTGGCCGAAATCATTCAAGGCACACCGTTGCTCATTCAGTTTTTGCTGGCCTTTTTTGGGCTCAGCATTCTTGGCATTGATCTCAGTCCTTGGACTTCCGCCACGCTGGCTCTCACCGCCTTTACCAGTGCCTTTCTCAGTGATATTTGGCGGGGAGCAGTGCAATCCATCCCTGTGGGCCAGTGGGAAGCGGCTCGGGCCATGAGCTTTAACTACTTTCAACAGTTAGGGTTGGTGATTTTGCCCCAAGCAGTGCGACTGTCTGTGGCTCCCACCGTGGGCTTTTTGGCCCAGGTGATCAAGGGAACCTCCTTGGCTTCAGCCATTGGTTTTGTCGAATTGGCGAGATCGGCGACCAACATCACCAACGTCACCTTTGAGCCTTTTTTCGTGTACTTGGTCACCGCAGTGATTTACTTTGCGATCTGCTTTCCTATTTCGGTCTTTAGCCGGCGCTTAGAAAAGTCACTGTCCTACTAACCCGGCTGTATTCGCGCCCCTTTTTCGCATCACAATTTTCTCAA
>CAZFWL010000028.1:8081-12728 GCA_964522775.1 uncultured Halomicronema sp. | reverse complement strand
TACCTTCGGACCCCACAATCAGCCCCACGAGGTCGTAACCGGGCTGCTCCGCCACGGCACCGCCCAACTCTACAATTTCGCCGTCAGGCAGCACCAACTTCACCCCGAGAATGTGATTGGTTGTCACCCCATATTTCAAGCAATGGACGCCGCCGGAGTTTTCTGCCACGTTGCCGCCGACGCTACACACACTCTGGCTGGACGGATCCGGTGCGTAATAAAACCCCGCCCCGCTCACGGCTTGAGTCACCCAGTTGTTAATCACGCCCGGCTGCACAACAACGTGTTGGTTGTCGTAATCGATCTCTAAAATTTGCCGCATGGTCGCAGTGACAATTAGCACGGCATCTTCTACCGGCAACGCCCCTCCAGATAAACCTGTCCCTGCACCGCGCGGCACAAATGGAACTTCAAACCGGCTGCACACTTTGATAGCTGCCGCCACCTGCTCTGTAGTGCGGGGAAGCACCACCACTGGAGGACGCTGACGGTAGCTGGCGAGGCCATCGCACTCGTAGACCAGCAACTCCTCTTTGCGGCGTACGACTTGATCTTTGCCGACGGCCTTTTCAAGGGCACGAATGATCGGTTGCCAGTCGCGTTGGGTTGTGGAGGCACTGAGTTGAGCAACCATAAGGGGAAAGACGATGTACTTGCAGCATTACTTGACTTTGATTTTACCGTTGTGCCGGATGTGGTGAGATCGTGAACCCTTTCTATCAGAGACCAAACTTTCAGGATTTTTGTCAGCCTCAGCGTAATAGTGGATAGCCCCATCACCTGTTTGCCTGGACTGCCATGCAAATTCCACCGCCGCCGCCACCACCAACCTATCCACCGCCACCACCACCGCCCCGACCAACGGAGCCGCCACCCACTCCGATCCTGTTTGGCCCTGAACCGCCTCGTCCCCTCAATCCTGAAGCGGTCGTCCTAACGCTGGCCTGCGACCTAATGTTTCTCTCCGTCACGATTGGGATTGGGATTTTGCTACAGATTTTGGTGACAACAGTTTGGCCACCAACGGTTAGTACCGTCGAAAAAGAAATGATGGAGTGGATGCCTTTTTGGGCAGTGGTAACCACCAGTATTGGCTACCTGATGCTGGATAGTTGGCGCTGTTTTAGGCATCGCTCTCAGCTGCCGTTCCAAGCTGACGCTAAAGATATCTACAGCCTTTATTGGCGACGATTTGAGCTGGTGATCGACGCGATCGCGGCCCATGTACTGTTGCTGTGTTTATGCTTACTACTGCCGAGTCATCCGTTTTTCAGCAAGCTATTTCTATCTGCCACCTTAGCCCTATTGGCCTTTTTCTTAGGTCGGGGGATGCCGACGCGTCAACTCGCATTTGTGGCTTCTACAGGAGTGTTTACCTGTGCCATGTTGGTGATCGCGATCGCGGTCACGATTCGCCCTTGAGCCCGGCCACTGTCTGGCTAACGACGTCACGGCGTCTCCTGTGTTTTGGCAATGCCTGAAGCTGGCGGCCTAGCCAACCGGAGTCTGAGAAGATAACGGCATGCTTCCTGGCCAGAGAGGGGGCTTGGCTGAACTAGAGCAAACTTATGCTTTTGAATAGATAAAAAAACAGTACGAAGTAATCATTTACCTCGTACTGATCTTGGTTTGCAGAAAGTCTAAAAAATACCCAGATGGCAACCGGAATGTTGCGTAACGCTGCCATCCTAGCTGCCTAGAAGCATTTAAATGATGCCGACACCTTTGCTACGATTATCGGTTTCCATGGTCAGCTTCCCGTCTTCATTAGTTTGGTTTCGAGCCTTCAATTCAGCAGCTCGTTGCTCCTTCTCAGCCTGCTGCTCAGCCCGCAGGTCGCCCGGCTCTTCAACGTACATTTCCGGCTCGATCGCGTAATTATTGGCGAGCCCCTCTTGGTCAACGGTGTATCCACCAGCGGTATCGATGTCACCGGCGCTTTCCTCTTTGACCTGCTTATAATTCTCTTCTTCACGCTCTTTCCGGGCAGCGGTTTCAGCAGGAATAATATTGGGGTCGTAGTTATCAGTTTCAACTCGAGGGTTACCCATGAGAAGTCTCCCGTCTCTTACTTAAATGTTGTCCTCACCATGCCATTAGCAAGCGATATATAGCATCACCCCTACGAGAGAGATACTTTTGAGGTAAGTCGAGCAGACGACAGATCTTTTAACTGAGTCGCAGTTTTTTAAAATGTCTATTTTATTGTTGATAAAATTTGCCAGGCTGGCCACTACCAATGACTTTAGCAAATAAATAAATCAAGTAAACATCTGTATTTCCAGGGATAGTAAACCCAGTTATAGTTAATGAAATCTCCAACTCACTAATAGAATTCTCGAAAAATTCATAGCTACTGCTTTAGCTATCCTCAACGACCGATCTCGTCACTACTTGAGATCAAATAAAACTGATGTCAAGTTTAATCGGCAGTATTTTCTTCTGATTTATGAAATATGTTCAGTTATTTTATGGATAAGCTACTACAGCTAAAATGCATTTGCATCGATGTTCATTTATCTCTTTTGACATAATCCCATCGCTAGGTGCTTTTACTATTTGGAAGCTCTAGCTTATTGTCAGGATCTTTGAAGAGCTCAGAGATTCAAACAATACGACGATTTTGGATATTGGTTATGACTGACAATAAGAAGGAAGACATTTTTACAGGCGGGCAAGATACGCCGATTGAGCCAGGGCAGCGCCGAACTGGCACGGATGCTCGCTCCAGTGATGCTAAAGAGGGTGCAAAGCCTGAGGCTCCTGGTGACAAGAATACTCAGATTTCTGGCGATCCAAATCAGGGAACGGAAGCTCGCTAAATACTGGAGTATTTTCCTTGACGGAAAGGGCGGTATTTTTATGTCGCCCTGTTGTGCTATCTAGCCTTTTACTTCCTTAAATGATCATTCACGTTCTAAGCAACTATTTTTGCTCTAAATAATCACGTAAAGACAGAATCTATTTTCTACAGTCTCATCTTTGAGATAGATGTAAAAAAGCCCAAAAAAAGTTTAATTTTCAAAGATCTCTAAGCCTTGGCTGGTTCGACATCAGGTTAGGGTTGTAGCTGTTTCATTGTTGCGAGAGTCAAGATGCCGTCTACCGATGTTATCGCCCAGGTAAAAGCAGCGATCGCTGAAATCACGGATCCTGACGTTTCGGCGGCCCGAGTCGATCTCAACAATTGCGATCGCGAACCGATCCACATCCCGGCGGCCATCCAACCCCATGGGTTTCTACTCGTCGTTAGCGCATCCGACTGGGTGATTGTTCAGGTCAGCGAAAACGTCGAGGAATACTTGGGTCGCTCCGTCGATAAACTCCTGAATCAACCCCTCGCAGAACTATTTGAGCCAGAGCAGATTCAGCGCATTGAGCAATGCTTAGCCGAAGATTTTGAGGCGGTGAATCCCTTACGATTCCAGCTGGCAGCGAAATCAGGAACCTGTACTTTCTCCGGGGTGGTGCACCGCAGTGGACCGAATATTTTGCTGGAATTCGAGCCTTTGAAGCCCAGACTCGATGAATCGCAACTTACTAACTTCTTCGACTTTTATGATTTAGTTAAGCGCCCGGTCAACCAGATCCAGAATTCCCAGACGGTACAAACCCTGTGCCAAACAGCGGTTAGCGTTATTAAGAACATTTCAGGATTCGACCGGGTAATGGTGTACCGGTTCGATGAGGACGGTTCTGGCAGCGTAGTTGCCGAGGCTAAGCCTGACGAAGAGCCGCCTTACCTGGGGCTGCACTATCCAGCTACCGATATTCCTGAGCAGGCCAAATATTTGTACCTGGTTAAGCTGTTGCGGCTGATTCCTGATGCAACTTACGCCCCAGTGGCTGTTGTCCCTGAGCGCAATCCAGTGACGGCTCAACCCCTAGATATGAGCTTGTCGAGCTTGCGCAGTGTGTCACCTCTGCATACAGAATACTTGGCCAATATGGGTGTCCGGGCGACGATGGCGATCTCACTAGTGCAAAATCAGACCCTATGGGGGCTGTTAGTGTGTCACCATAGCCAGCCGCGCCAACTCAGTTATGAACTGCGGTCAGTCTGTGAATTTTTGGGCCAGGTGATCGGCATGGAACTCGCCAATCGCTTGAGCAGTGAAGCGATTGACAACCGCCAAGAGATTCAGGCTTTACAAGCTAGCTTTGTGGAAGTCTTTGCCGAAAACCAACCGCTACGAACCTCCCTGACACAATACCCAGAGCGACTTTTAGGGCTGCTTGGGGCCGGGGGCGCTGTCCTTGTCGATCAGGGTGAAATGACCCGACTGGGGGAGACCCCGAGCCCAGCGGAGTTGTGGCCCCTGCTGGACTGGTTGGGGCAGCATTTCCAACGGGAAATTTTGTACCAAACGGCCTGTTTAAGCGATCGCTATCCCCCAGCGGCTGAGTTTAGCGATGTCGGCAGCGGACTCCTGGCCATTTCTATTTCTCAGGTCCAGCAAATCTACGTATTATGGTTCCGTCCAGAAGTCCTTCAAACGGTCAATTGGGCGGGTAACCCGACCAAGCCGATAGAAATTGATGATGCGGGTGAGCTGCGGATATCACCTCGGAAATCATTTGAACAATGGCAGCAAATGGTGCATCGCAAGGCACTGCCCTGGCAGGCCTCCGATCGCGAGGCGGCGC
>CAZFWL010000028.1:0-8069 GCA_964522775.1 uncultured Halomicronema sp. | reverse complement strand
GGTGGTCGGATTGGTGCTGCAAAAAGCCGATGAACTCGCTCAGCTTAATAGTGAGTTAGAGCGCAGCAACATCGAGCTGGATTCTTTTGCCTATGTCGCTTCTCATGATTTGAAAGAACCGCTGCGGGGCATTCACAACTATTCCAGCTTTTTGATTGAAGATTACGGCGATCAGCTTGATGAAGACGGCGTCAATAAACTCAATACCTTGATGCGGCTGACCCAGCGGATGGAAAATTTGATCAATTCGCTTTTGCACTATTCCCGCTTAGGGCGAGCCGAGTTGACCATTGCTCCCGTGGATTTGCAAGCACTGGTCAATAGCGCGATCGAAGTCATCAAAATCAGTAAGTCAGAAGCTATTACCTTCCGCGTGGCGCCGGATTTACCCGTGACGGAATGCGATCGCACCCAGGTCACTGAACTGTTCACTAACTTGATGACCAACGCCATCAAATACAACACCAGTGACGAGAAGATCGTTGAAATCGGCTACGAGCAGGCGACGACCCTTCAAGATGAACAGATCCCCGTTCCTGCCAATACCCCGGCAGACGCCACTGTGTTTTATGTCCGTGATAACGGCATCGGCATCCGACCAAAGCATCTAGATATGGTATTTCGGATCTTTAAACGGTTACATGCCCAAAATCGCTACGGTGGCGGCACTGGGGCGGGCCTTACCATTGTCAAAAAAATTGTTGAACGCCACGGGGGACAAATTTGGGTAGACTCCGTTTATGGTGAAGGCAGCACCTTCTATTTCACGTTGAAAGGAGATCGCTATGACTGAGACCCGGTATCCCACCTTATTAGTGGTCGAAGATAGCGACGAAGACTTCGAAGCACTAGGACGCATTATGCAGCGAGTAAGCGACATCCAATTGCCGCTTACTCGCTGCATTGACGGCGACGATGCCCTCGATTTTTTGTATCGAACTGGGCCCTATGCCAATCTTGAGAGCGATGATTTGCCCGGCTTGATTGTACTGGATCTCAATCTACCCGGTACCGATGGCCGCGAGGTATTGACACAGATCAAACAGCATGACCGGCTCAAAGAGATTCCGGTTGTGATTCTAACCACCTCTTCTAACCCTAAAGACATTCATGGGTGCTATAAGTCCGGTGTCAACAGCTATGTGGTTAAGCCCACTAATATTGGGCAGCTCAAGGAATCGGTACGCTTGCTCGTAGACTATTGGTTCAAGATTGCGGTATTGCCTTCCACCAACGGCTTTCAGTATGAGTTCTAAGGACTCAATTAGCTTGTAAGCGCTCTGACTAGATGCAATTTGTCGGCGAGTGGGTCGATCACACCTAAACATAGTCTGTTCGACTCCCCTTTTGGCCCGATCAAAGCAATGCTCCACTGACCGCAGCTCTACCCTAGGATAGATTTTTGCGAGCGACCAATGATGGACAATTCGGGTCAATCTTTAGACAGATGTAATGTCCGAAACCTGTAGTACTGCAGATATGGCTTGCACGATCCTGATCGTGGAGGATTCCGAAGTTGACCGAGTGACCTATCGCCGCTACCTGGCTCAATCGACTGTATTTGGCTGCTCAGTACTCGAAAGTGACTCTGGCGAAGATGGGCTGGCCATGCTGCAAGCGCATCAGCCCAATGTAGTATTGCTCGATTATCTGTTGCCCGATATTGACGGTTTGGAGTTTCTGCAAACGCTGCAGTCTACCCAAACGTCGCTGCCAGCAATCATTATGCTGACAGGACAAGGGAACGTACAGGTTGCCGTCGAAGCGATGAAGCTCGGGGCGCTGGATTATTTGATCAAAGGTCAACTCACAGCTGAACAGCTGGAGCAGACGATTCGGCGATCGCTGACCCAAAAGCTGTTGCAAGACCAAATTGCCCACCAGCAACGACAGCAACAATTCCTGGCTAATATTGCCCTACAGATCAGCCAGCTGCAATCTATCGACAGCATTCTGCAAGTAATCGTCGAGGGCGGTCGCGGCCTATTGAATTGCGATCGCATGGTGATCTATCGGTTTGAGACGGACATGAGCGGCACCATTGAAGCCGAATCAGTCTTGCCAGAATGGTCTCCTAGCATTGGTACCAACATTGAAGACACCTGCTTTCAGGGAGAAGGGGCTGCTCGCTATTTGCAGGGACATAAAACCGTCATCTCCGATATTTACGACTCGGATCTCACACCCTGCCATATTCAGCTGCTGGAGCGCTTTCAAGTAAAAGCCAACATTGTGGTGCCGATTTTGCTGCGATCAGTAGACACGGAGACTCCACCCAAACTGTGGGGGCTCTTGATCGCTCACCACTGTCGCGCTACCCGTAGCTGGCAGACGAGTGAACTGGTGTTACTTGATGATTTGACCGTCCAGCTGACCATTGCCCTACAAAAAAGTGAACTGCTTTCTAACCTGAAAGAGCGAGCTGATCGGCTAACCACAATAAATGCCGCTTTAGTTCAAACCACTCGTACGCTAAAAAAACGCAACCAGGAGCTAGACGAATTTGCCTATGTGGCTTCCCACGATTTGAAGTCGCCATTAAGGGCCATCTCGAACCTGGCCACTTGGCTCGAAGAAGATCTGAGAGACCAACTGCCAGAAGAAAATCGGCACCAGCTCGAGTTGTTGAAATCGCGCATTCAGCGGATGGATAATTTCATCAACGGGTTGCTCAGCTATTCCAGGGCCGGACGGGAAAATCTCGATATCGAAGCAGTCAATACCAGGGATCTCGTCAATGACATCGCGAATTCCTTAGCAATGCCAGCGGAATTCCATATTGTTATTCCCGACCCGATGCCAACGGTAGACACCCAAAAAATCTTGTTGCAACAGGTCTTCACCAACTTGATTGGTAACGCCATCAAGTATCATCACCGGTCCGATGGTGAAGTGCGCATTACGGCACAGCCTCAAGGAAGCATGGTCGAATTCACTGTGGCCGACAACGGACCTGGCATTGCGCCTGAACATCATGAGCGCATCTTTAACGTCTTTGAAACGCTACAAAGCCGAGATACTGTCGAAAGTACCGGTATTGGCTTGAGTATCGTTAAAAAATTGGTTGAGCAGCAGGGAGGGCAGGCCACCGTCCAATCAACCCCTGGCGAAGGCAGCGCCTTCTCTTTCACATGGCCAATGATGAGTCAACCGTAAATAGTTCTTTTACATCATCAATATCCAAGTAAGTACGACTCAAGCGCTCGATAAAACTTGTCTGATGCTGAAATTCACTCAGTCGCCATCACGGCCTGCTAATAGAAAAAGCAAGGATTTTGCCCCTATGGATGAAGTTCACAATCTGGAAATCGTCCCAAACCATTGGCTTCTATGATCGCGTTACGACAACTTAAGGGAGATTTACCGGTGGCTTGGGATAACTGTTTCAAACTAATTGCGGGCAATTGGGAACGGGGTGCTGCCATATAGATTGAGTAGGCGACCTCCAACACTTTTTCATCTAGTAGCAGCGGCTTAACCGTAGATTTGAGGACTTCTAACATGGCTTTTCGACAAAACGAAATTAGAGTGTGTTAGTAGAATCACTGAAGTTTTGCCATTCTGACGTCTACCCTAAGGACGTTTTTTTCATGGATCTACTTAAGTAATCTGGTATGGACGATCTCCCTTGCCGGTATGACAGCCGAGTGAAGGCGAGCGCGTCTATAATTTGGCCCCGGCGGATTATCGCGAAAACTCCGAGCTAATGAGGACGCTAACGCTAGCGGTAGAAGGAATTTGCAAAAAAATCCAGCTCCAGCAAATGAGTACCGCTGAATAGGGAGATGGCGCCAACACGAACCAATCAGCAAGATGACAAAGTATCAAGAGCAGTCACGTAACCGTTTGCGATCGCTAGGTTTAAGGATCGCCCTAGGGTTAGCGATCGTCGGCGCGATTTCCGGATATTGGTCATTTACCGTCAGCGGTACGACCAGTTCTTTGCGATGGTGGGGCAACTGGCTGCAAGATGTCGGCACCGAAATGCTGGGCGCGGCGGTCACCATTTTGTTGGTAGAACTCGTCATTTACCAAAAGCGAGACGAGGCGAGCCGCCTTGACCAAGCTCGGGCCAGACGACGGGAGCACCTAACCGATCAGCTGAAGCGGTCTCAGACACAAGCAAAGCGACAAAAGATTCTCGACCGGATGGCCCAGCAAGACTTACTCGCAGAGGCCTGGCTTTACGGTCTGAATTTGTCACAAGTTTGTCTTGACGAATGTGACCTAGCCGCAGCTGATTTGTATGAAGCCAATCTTGCCAAGACTTCTCTACGGCAGGCCAACTTGACCGACGCCATCCTACGGAGAAGCGACCTGAGTCACGCCAACCTGTCAGCGGCGGACTTATCAGGCGCCGATCTTATCGAAGCCAATTTGGACGGTGCTGATCTGCTGGAGACCAATCTCAAGGATGCGGATCTCGATCAGGCTCGATTTAGCAGCAATACGCGCCTACCAGACGGATCCTATTGGTCACCAGCATCAGATCTAGACGCCTTTACGCAAGATGTAGAGCCTGCGGCCTAAGAGAGGCCGCACGATGATTAATTCGGCGGCGCAGAACCACAATCAACCAAGCGATACACCGCCGCTGTCGTGTAGTTTCGCAATGATTCAGCATCGGGGCGGAACGCGGTACCGCGCTCATTGTAAGGCGTAGCGACGCCGCAGAAAGCCGACATAATGTCGATAGTCTCTTCGTTCCAATGTCCGGCCGTATCGGAGAAATCAAAGATATCTCCGGTGGGGGTCAGGGCTTCAGGACGAGTGCCCCCAGCAGAGGCGCCGACTTCAGCCGTACGACGCAGCATCGACATCAACTCAGCCCGGGCCACCAAGGGCGCGGACAGGCAGAGGAGCAGGAGCGCGTGGAGCTTCATCGATACAACCCATTTTGGTCACCGGTGACAATGCCCAGCTCCTTGAGAAAAGCAATTTTGCCTGCACTCCAGCGATCAGCTGGTACATCTGGAAAGGGGGCTACTGTCACAGTTTCATCGGCGGTAAAACCGGTCGTTTCGATGGCCTCAACCACGATAGATGCCGCCTCTTCACGAGTCACCGGACGCTCAGGGGCAAAGGTGCCATCTTGCTGGCCAGACACAATGCCTAAATTGACCGCAGCGGTGATTTCATCCGCATAGACATCGTTAGCGATGTCGGGGAACGGATAAGTGGTTTCAGGGACTGGATCAGGCGTCGGAGTTGGCGTAATGGCAACGTCATCTTCTTCAAGTAACGATGCCAAAGTCGCGTCGTTAGTAAAATAGAAGTGGCTCAAGCGATCGCCCTCGTAAGAGCGCTGGGTAATGCGCCAGCCCGGTTCTAGTTCGATTTCCAAATAATCTTCTGGGTTGCCAAGACCACCGGTGCGACCAATCAAAAACGACCGGCCCCGTAAAGGTTTGCCCGTGAGCACCAGACCATCTTCAGCCACTTCGACCGTGAGGGCATATTCTGAGCGCAGTTCTTCGCCATCCACCCGAATCGAATAACCATTCGTATCAGAGGTTGTACCGCAATTCGTTGTGTTCGTTGTCCAAAGCGGGTCAACTAGGGTGGGGGCGTCACCGATTAGGCCCCAGCAAGTGGCTCCGGGTTGAGTTTCACGGATAAGCCAAAGTTTATAAGGCACCAGCGATCCACCTGGAATTGCGACTGGCAAAAATAAGCTTTGATCAACTTCAGCGGCATCAAAGTCTGTAGATTCAGCGCTCAAAGTGGTTCCTAAAATCCCCACCGTGGCTGCTGCTGCCACTGCTAAAAACTTAAATGCGCGATTCCTTTTCATAACTCACCCGTAAAATTCTCTAGCCTTAAAATTGACAACTTCTCACAGCTTGTATGCATCAATAAAGCAGCTGCGTAGATTTCCAACTCCTAGCAGGAATGGTAAATAAAACACAACATCATATTTCCCATTTCCTGAGGAGGATTGAACTTCAGTTGGTTAGGTCATAAGTGCCAACTTATTGCAACTTCAAGTGTATTCAAGCTTGTCTTTTAGAAACTCCTGAAACTCCATTTTCCTGATTAGCGTAAAAGATCCGGATATAGTCTTAGAGAAGTGTCTTAACAAACTTGGTTCGCATTTGACTAACCAGAGAATTGTTGTAGCACGCGTAAGCCTACCAATGACGACGCCAAAGATTCTCTTAAGAATGTGATACCGCTGGAATAACTGTCAGCGCTAAATAATAACTTGATCGTCAAATCAGTCTGAAGTCGCACCCTTTCCCTAAGGATTTCCTGAGAAAGGTTTCTGAAAATAAATAACTTTTTTAGATCAACATATGGCTGACGTCTAAGACCTTTATGTCTGTAACCTTGTGATCTCTTACAGCCCAGTACACAGTTATGTTTTTCGAGGACTTTTTACCGTAGCTAAAAGTTCCTGAGCAGATGGCTTCAAGGTCGTGAAATTGTAAGTCAATATTATTTTTCGACTCGGTTTACTAACAATTTAAGCAGCAGATTAGGGAATGAATTAGGTCACCCCGCTTCCACCGGACTAACCTTGGCCCGATGCAGTAGTTTGCCTTGGTGATGAAAGCCGGTGTAACGCACTTTAACCGGTTCACCCGGTTCAGCGTTGCCGCTCATTAACTGATGCACTTGGGGATCAAAGGGAATCGTCGAACCCACTGGCGCGATCGCTTCTACTTCCCACTGCTCCAGCAGCATTTGGACGGGTTGCACGAGGGGGACTAAACGACTGGCGGGTAAGTCGGGATTTTTTTCCACGGCGTGGGTGACGGTGGGCCATTGCAGCAGCCAAGATTCTAATGTGGTCAGGGCCGTAGTTTGAAACTGAGCTTGCAACTGCATAGCTTGCTGCTCTAAGCGGGTTTGCAAGCGCTGATACTCGGCTTGGAGGGTGGTTAGCGGGGCTCCGTCATCCTGACTTTGTCCTGCTGAAGGAGCGATGGTGATCACCCCGAAATGGCTCAAGAGTTCCGCTAGCGAAAGATTTAAAGCTGAGGCGATTTTTTGCAGGTTTTCTAGGCGCATGGTCTGAAGGCGATCGCTCCGCAGTTGCCGAATTGCCCAGTCGGAAACCTCAGCCTGTCGAGCCAAGGCCCGAAAGCTCGGAATGCCTGCGGTGGCCATGAGCGATCGCAGGCGCTCGGTAGCGATCGAGGTAGGGCTAGTGGCAGAGTTGGGGCGATCGGTCATGGCAGATTCCGTAACGATGTCGCCTCCCTAGACTTTGACGGCGGACGTGGGAGTTGAGATCGCCGCCTGTGGCACTAACTCATCCAAAATCTGAAAGCGAATATGATTAATCGCCAAATGCCGTACTGACAGCTTTTCGGGTTTGTCATCGGCCTCGATTTTGCTAAAGGGAATGCCTTTACCCAACTCGGTGTGATACCAGGCGAGGCCCATAAAATAGCGCTGGGGATAAGGGCCGCGTTCGATCACATCGTCTACGTTCGATTCCATTGGCAACCAGCCCACCCCCGGCACATAAAACTCTAGCCACACGTGATTAAAGTCTGGTTCCAAAGGCAGATGGCGATATTCTGGGTGCGCCGGGCATTTGTAACGGCCAATGGTGCGACAGGCAATGCCACTGAGTCGGGCCAGCGCTAGCAGTACCCCCACATATTCCCCACAGGAAGCGACGCCTCGGTCCAGAGCAATATCCGGGGTATCGATTTTGGGCTGAATGCCGTAAGAGAGGCGATCGTACACATAGTTACGAATGCGCAGCATCTTGCGCAAAACGTTGGTTTCGCGGCCTGCCCCTTCCTGGGCAGCCTGTTGAATGATGGGCGTATCCATCGAGAGTTCGTCATCATCGATCAGATACCGCTGAAAACCCGCTGGCAGCGATCGCTCAGCGTCGATATCCTCGGGGGTGAGAAAGTATTTCAGGCTATACATTTCAACAACCGCTTTCCAGCCCACCAGTCCCCCTTGGAAGGGCTGTAGTCGATCAAATCGAAAGACGGCTACCTGCTGTCCATCCTGCTCTTCGACGGTGAAGGGATGACCAATCGGTTCCACCTCTCGCACTCGCTGGCGCTGGGTATTTGCGGGTAGGGCGATGCGCCATTCCA